>JAOPYP010000598.1 GCA_025964635.1 Actinomycetes bacterium
CGGGGCGACCAGTTACGCGCGCGGCCTCCAGTACCTCCGGCAGGGCGCCGTCACGCGGATGCGCTGGGATCGCGGGCTGAGTGAGCTGCACGGGAGCGTGGACGGCAGCGCCGGCGCGTGCTACGACTCCGTGGCCTACTTCCAGCCCGCCGGTGAGTCGGTGCTGGAATTCGAGCAGGGTCATTGCAGCTGCCCGGTCGGGTTCGACTGCAAGCACGTCGTCGCGCTCGTCCTGGCCGCGGCCCAGGCGCAGCTCGCCCGGACCGGCCCCGGCCGGACCGGTCCCGGCCGGACCGGGCCAGGACGGGCCGCCGGGGCCGCGACCCCCGCCGTGACGTGGGAACAGTCCGTGCAGTCATGGCTGGAGCCGAAGCCAGCCTCGGGCGGCGGCCGGCCATCCGCTGTGGTGCTGGGCATCGAGCTGACCCTGGCCGCCGCTGCGCGCCCGGCTCACCTGCGTGGGCAGGCCGACGGCGGGACACCGCCCCGGCTGATGGCCCGGCTGGTCCAGCCGGGCCAGAAGGGCTGGGTCGGCCGCTCCCTGAGCTGGTCCAAGCTGGATTCCTTGTCGGTTTACGACGGCTGGCCGGCCCCGCAGGCGCAGCTGCTGCAGGAGATGTACGCGGTCTACCGGGCCCGGAGCGGCCAGCCGTTCTACTACGGCTACGGTTACGGCGACGAGAAGTCGATCGACTTGTCCGCGTTCGAATCCCGCCAGCTCTGGCCACTGCTGGACGAGGCGGCCGCGCTCGGCCTGCATCTGGTGCGCGGGCGCAATCTCGGTTCGCTGGACGGGTACCGCAGCGCGGAACTCTGCCTGGACCTGACCCGCACCGACCAGGCCGGGCCACTGGTGATCACCCCGCAGGTCCGTGTCGACGGCGCTCCGGCCGCCATCACCGTCATCTGTTTCCTCGGCACTGAAGGTCATGGCCTGGTCTACGCTGACCGCGCCGAGACTCAGCGCAGCGACGAGCCCGCTCGCTGGCGATTCCACCTGGCGAGGACGGTCAAGGCCGTCCCGCCGCAGCTGCAGCAGATGGCGCTGGCCGGTCACCAGGTCCAGGTCCCGGCCGCTGAGCTGACCCGGTTCCAGGAGGCGTACTACCCGAGGCTGCGCACGGCCGCGACCGTGATCTCCTCGGACGAGGCCTTCACGCCGCCCGAGATCACCGGCCCGGCGCTGCTGCTGTGCGCCGCCTACACCGGCCGCCACGACCTCGAAATCACCTGGGCCTGGGACTACCGGGTGGGAGACTCGCCTTTCCGCGTTCCCCTGCAGGCACTGGCCGCCGAGGCCGCCTACCGTGACCCTGCCGCCGAGCGGGCGATCGTGACCAGCCTGGGCCTGCCGCCCGGCCGTTTCGGGCTGCTCCGGACCGATCCGGTGTCGGACGAGCCGCAACCCTCACTGGCCCCGATGGTCCGGCTCAGCGGCCTGGACACCATGCGGTTCACCACGGAGCTGCTGCCGCAGCTGGCGGATCATCCGGACGTCACGGTCGAGATCACGGGCGATCCCGCCGACTACCGGGAGGCCGGCGACTCGCTGTCCATCAGCGTGTCCGCCGACGAGGTGACGGACGACCCCGACTGGTTCGACCTGGGCATCACCATCACCGTGGCCGGGCGGGAGGTTCCGTTCGCCGACGTCTTCGTGGCGCTCAGCCGCCGCGAGCCCTATCTGCTGCTCGCCGACGGCGCCTACTTCTCGCTGCAGAAGCCGGAACTCCAGGCCCTGGCCCGGCTGATCGAGGAAGCCCGGGCGCTGCACGACACGCCTGGCGATGCGCTGAAGATCAGCCGGTTCCAGGCCGGATTCTGGGCCGAGCTGACCGAGCTCGGCATCGTCAGCCGTCAGGCCCGCAGGTGGCAGCAGCAGGTCAGCGGGCTGCTCTCGGCGCAGGCCGTGCCCGCGCTAGAGCCGCCCGGCACTCTGCACGCTGAGCTGCGGCCCTATCAGCGGGAGGGGTTCGGCTGGCTGGCCTTCCTGTGGCAGCATCAGCTCGGCGGCATCCTCGCCGACGACATGGGACTGGGCAAGACACTCCAGTGCCTGGCGCTCATCTGCCAGGCCCGGGAGGCTGACCCCGATCTTCCGCCTGTCCTGATCGTCGCCCCGACCAGCGTGGTGTCGAACTGGCCTGCCGAGGCCGCCAGGTTCGCGCCGGGCCTGCCGGTGGTGGCGATCTCGGATACCACCGCCCGCCGGGGCCAGTCCCTCGAGGAGATCGCCGCGGGCGCCGGTGCGGTGATCACCTCGTACACGCTGCTGCGCATGGACTTCGATGCCTACTCGGCGCAGACCTGGTCCGGGCTGATCCTGGACGAGGCCCAGAACGTCAAGAACCACCAGTCGAAGACCTACCAGTGCGCCCGGCGGCTGCCCGCCCCGGTCAAGATCGCCATCACCGGGACGCCGATGGAAAACAACCTGATGGAGCTGTGGTCGCTGCTGTCGATCACCGCGCCGGGCCTGTTCCCCGATCCGGGCCGGTTCCGCGAGTACTACGCGCGGCCGATCGAGAAAGACGGCCAGCCCGAATTGCTCGCCCAGCTGCGGCGCCGGATCAGGCCGCTGGTCAGGAGGCGCACCAAGGAGCAGGTGGCCGCTGACCTGCCGGCCAAGCAGATACAGGTGCTGGAGGTAGAGCTGCATCCGCGGCATCGCAAGCTGTACCAGACCCAGCTGCAACGGGAGCGGCAGAAGGTGCTCAGCCTGATCGACGACCTGGACACCAACCGGTTCACGATCCTGCGCTCGCTGACCCTGCTGCGCCAGCTCAGCCTGCACGGGGCGCTCATTGACGACGCCCACCAGGACCTGCCGTGCGCCAAGATCGACATGCTGATCAGCCAGCTTCAGGACGTCGCGGCCGGCGGCCACCGGGCGCTCGTGTTCAGCCAGTTCACCCGGTTCCTGGGCAAGGTCAGGAACCGGCTGGACGCCGCCGGGGTGGAGTACTGCTACCTGGACGGCAAGACCCGGGACCGGGCTGCGGAGGTGCAGCGGTTCAAGGAGGGCGCCGCGCCTGCCTTCCTGATCAGCCTGAAGGCGGGCGGGTTCGGGCTGAACCTCACCGAGGCCGACTACTGCTTCCTGCTCGACCCGTGGTGGAACCCGGCTACCGAGGCGCAGGCCGTGGACCGCACCCACCGCATCGGGCAGTCCCGCAACGTGATGGTGTACCGGCTGATCGCGGCCGGCACCATCGAGGAGAAGGTCCTGGCGCTGCAGGCGCGCAAGGCCGAGCTGTTCACCAGCGTCCTGGACAACGGCGGCGTCTTCAGCGGCAGCCTGGACGCCGACGACATCCGTGCGCTCTTCGCCTAATGGGTTTCGATCACCTAGCCCCACCGGCAGCAGATCACGCACGAGCGTCCCTGGCGGATAGAACTGGATAGGCCCGCCGCGCGGCGCGCACGGGCATCCGGCGCACGTAGCCGATGATCTCCGCGGTAGGCCAGTCTCTGCGCGCGAACCGGTCACGCCTGATCCCGGGTCAGTCCGGGACTTTCGGCGGTGTCAGGTCCGCCAGCCAGAGCTTCTGCACCATGTGCCAGTCGGTCGGGTGCTCGGCGATCATCGTGGCGAAGGCATCGGCGAGTTGCTGGGTGCCGCCGCTAACCCGGTCGCGCAGCCGACCCTCGGACGACCCGACCGGCGCCATGATCTGCTGGCCCCAGCCGCCATCCGGCGTGAACCAGAGCCCGACCGGCAGCAGCGCGGCTCCGGTCATCGCGGACAGCAGCGCCGGCCCGCTCGGCATGCGGGCCCGCTCCCCAAAGAAGTCGACCTCGACCCCATGCTTCGACAGGTCGCGGTCGGCCACCAGGCAGACCGCGCCGCCGGCCTTCAGCCGCTCGGTGAGCACCGCGGTCGGCGTCTGATCGCCGCCGGTCAGCGCGAGCACTTCCATCCCGATGCTCTCCCGGTAGGCGACGAAGCGGTCGAACAGCCAGGCCGGCCGCAGGCGCTCGGCCACGGTGGTGAACGGCTGGTGGTAGCGGTCGATGAGCCACAGCCCCGCCACGTCATAGTTGCCGGTATGCGGGAGGGCGAGGATGAACCCGCGGCCGGCCTGGACCGCCGCGTCCAGGTGCTCGGTCCCGGAGGTCTGCCGGCCGACCCGGGCGATCACCTCGGCAGGGTCCAGCTTCGGCAGCCGGAAGGTTTCCAGCCAGTAGCGGGCATAGGACCGCATCGCCTCACCGACCAGGGCGTCCAGCTCCTCGTCGGTGCAAGCCGGGCCCACCACTCGGCGCAGGTTCTTACGCAGTTGGCGCACGGTCGGCCCGCCGCGCCTGGTGGCCCGGTCAGCGGCAGCGCGGAACCCGCGAGAGGTGATCCGCGCGGGGACGTTGCTCAGCACGCCCCAGCCGACCGCGAAGCCGGCTCCGGCGATCTGCTCACGCAGGGCCGCGATCATGCTAAATCGCGCTCGCCGCGCAGCGCCCCTGCGGTCATCGCCTCCGAGGTCATTGCCCCCCTCTTCATCGCCTCCGCCGTCATCGCCTGCGCCGTCATCGCTTCCGTCCTCATGGCCTGCGCGGGGAAGGCCTCGGGTGGCTCGCCGGGGAGTTCCGGCCGGCGTGCCCGGGCGGTGCGACGCCACAGCACCACCGCCACGACGAACGGCCACGAGGTCTGCACCGACGAAATCAGCCGCTCGGCCATACCCAGGTCGCTGCCGCCCTGGGTCTCGGTCACGAGCCAGCACAGCAAGGCGAGAAACACGGCGGTCACGACGGCCGAGCCGCTGCGGCTCAAAATCAGTGGCTGCGGTGATCCGGGCCTGGCCGCGAAAGCCGGCCATACCGTAATAATCGCCGCGCCGAAGGAGGTCCAGGCGAGGTGCTGCGGAGTGGAGCCAACAATGGGCTCTGGGGACGTGGCGATGCCAATTGAGGATAGCCCCGCGAGGATCAGCAGAACACGGGCCGAGACCCGAATGCCGCCCAGGCCCGCGGCAGTGACCAGATGGCAGCCGCCGACCAGCAGCAGGGCGCCGGTCATCACCCACCGGTCGGTTCCCGCATGACCAGCCATCACGCTCACCGTGTCCCGGATCGGGCTGTAGGAGGCCGGCTGAAGCGCGCCCGCGACGAGCCAGCCCCCGGTCAGCAGGATCGGCGTCAGGCCGGCCGAGACGATCGCCCACGGGGGTACTGTCCGGCCCCGGCGCGGGGCGGCCGTGCGGGCGCACGAACCGAGCTGGGCGAGGGCCGGAATAGTGATCACGGATGGCTCAGCTCGCCG
>JAOPYP010000623.1 GCA_025964635.1 Actinomycetes bacterium
CCGCCGACCACGTCATCGACCTCGGCCCCGACGGCGGCTCCCGCGGCGGCCACATCATCGCCACCGGCACCCCCGAGCACATCGCCCACGCCGAAGGCAGCCACACCGGCCACTACCTCCGCAAGCTGCTGGCCGCCCAGCGCGGCCCGGCCAGCTCAGGCACCCGCCACACCCCGGCCGCCGCGTAGCCCTGGGAATACCCCCGGGGGCTTCGCGGTTGTGGCTGGTGCGTCTCGCGGAGCAAGGCGGGCCCGGCAGCTAATACGGGCCGCACTCTAATGACATCCGCGTGTATAACAGCGCCTTCCGCCAATCGGCTGGCCGCATTCAGCTGGCCATAGATATGTCCGCCGAGAGCGAAATACACGTCCGCTAACGGCGAAACGATTCCCGGAAACAAACCTGGCGGCCGTGCGTTGAAGCGTAAACCACAAGCTGAATTCTCAGGAAGTGAGCAATGAGCGAAACACTCGCCCTGCCGGTGCTGCCGCTGGACGACACAGTGGTACTGCCGACCATGGTGGTGCCGCTGGACACCTCCGCCCCGGAAGCGCGCGCCGCGATCAGCGCCGCGCAGATGACCGCCGCGGTGCCGGGCGCGGCTGACGCCACCCCGCACGTCCTGCTCGTTCCCAGGCTGGACGGCAAGTACGCCGCGCTGGGCACGCTGGGCGCCGTCGAGCAGACCGGGCGGCTCCCCAGTGGCGAGCCCGCCGCGGTCATCCGCGGCCTGTCCCGGGTGCGGATCGGGGTCGGGACAACCGGACCCGGTGCGGCCCTGTGGGTCGAGGGCACGGTGGTGGACGAGCCGCCCGCCACCGACCGCGCCCAGGAACTGGCCCGTGAGTACCGCGGGCTGGCCGCCACCATCCTGCAGAAGCGGGGCGCGTGGCAGGTCGTGGACGTGCTGCAGCGGATCACCGACCCTTCGGCTCTGGCCGACAGCGCCGGGTACGCCGGCTACCTGTCCCAGGAGCAGCGGCTGGAACTGCTGGAGACCATCGACCCCGAGCAGCGGCTGGAGCTGCTGACCGGGTGGGCCCGGGACCAGCTCGCCGAGCTGGACGTCGCGGAGACGATCCAGAACGACGTCCGCGAGGGCATGGAGAAGCAGCAGCGTGAGTTCCTGCTCCGCCAGCAGCTGGCCGCCATCCGCAAGGAACTGTCCCAGCTGGACGGCGAGCCGGGCACTGAGGAAGAGGACTACCAGGCCCGCATCGAGGCCGCCGCGCTGCCGCCGAAGGTGCACGAGGCCGCGATGAAGGAAGCGGCCAAGCTGGAGCGCGCCTCCGACGCGTCTCCGGAGGGCAGCTGGATCCGGACCTGGCTGGACACGGTGCTGGAGATCCCGTGGAACGAGCGGAGCGACGACGCCTACGACATCGCGGGCGCACGCGCCATCCTCGACGCGGACCACGCTGGCCTGGATGACGTCAAGGAACGGATCATCGAGTACCTGGCCGTGCGCAAGCGCCGGTCCGACAAGGGCCTGGCCCTGGTCGGCGGGCGGCGCAGCGGTGCGGTGCTGGCCCTGACCGGCCCGCCCGGAGTCGGCAAGACCTCGCTCGGCGAGTCGGTGGCCCGCGCCATGGGCCGCAAGTTCGCCCGCGTGGCGCTGGGCGGCGTCCGGGACGAGGCGGAGATCCGCGGTCACCGGCGCACCTACGTGGGCGCGCTGCCCGGCCGGATCGTCCGGGCCGTCCGCGAGGCGGGCTCGATGAACCCGGTCATCCTGCTGGACGAGGTGGACAAGCTCGGCGCGGACTACCGCGGCGACCCCACCGCGGCCCTGCTGGAGGTCCTGGACCCGGCGCAGAACCACACGTTCCGCGACCACTACCTGGAGGTCGAGCTCGACCTGTCGGACGTGCTGTTCATCGCGACGGCCAACGTGCTGGAGCAGATCCCCGGCCCGCTGCTGGACCGGATGGAGCTCATCACGCTGGACGGGTACACCGAGGCCGAGAAGGTCACGATCGCCCAGGGCCACCTGCTGCCGCGTCAGCTGGAGCGGGCCGGCCTGGAGGCGTCCGACGTGACCATCACCGGCGCGGCGCTGAGCAAGCTGGCGGGCGAGTACACCCGCGAGGCCGGAGTCCGGTCGCTGGAGCGGACCATCGCCCGCGTGCTGCGGAAGATCGCCGCACAGGTGGCGAGCGACACGACCACGCTGCCCATCACGGTGGACGAGGCCGACCTGCACGGCTACCTGGGTCACCCGCGCCACACGCCGGACTCGGCGGAGCGGACCGCGGTGCCCGGTGTGGCCACCGGCCTGGCGGTCACCGGTACCGGCGGTGACGTCCTGTTCATCGAGGCGTCCCTGGCCGACCCGGAGACCGGCACCACCGGCGTCACGCTCACCGGCCAGCTCGGCGACGTGATGAAGGAGTCGGCGCAGATCGCGCTCTCCTACCTGCGCTCGCACGGGGCGGAGCTCGAGCTGCCGGTGGTCGGCATGAAGGACCGTGGCGTGCACATCCACGTGCCCGCGGGCGCGACGCCGAAGGACGGCCCGTCGGCCGGCGTCACCATGACCACGGCGCTGGCGTCGCTGCTGTCCGGGCGGCCCGTCCGCGCGGACGTGGCGATGACCGGAGAGATCTCGCTCACCGGCCGGGTGCTGCCAATCGGCGGCCTGAAGCAGAAGCTGCTGGCCGCGCACCGGATGGGGATCACCACCGTGCTGATCCCGCAGCGGAACGAGCCCGACCTGGACGACGTGCCGGCGGAGGTGCTCGAGAAGCTGGACGTGCACCCGGTCAGAGACGTGCG
>JAOPYP010000625.1 GCA_025964635.1 Actinomycetes bacterium
GCGGCGCGGACCACGGCCGGGGCGGAGGCCGCCGCTTCCAGCGGTCCCCGGCGCCGCGCGTCACCGGGGTCGGCGCCCTGCCCGCCGGTGATCGGCAGGTAGGCGATCTCCCCGGCCACGCCGTGCATGCCCCGGTGCAGGCGGCCGCCGACCACCAGTCCCATGCCGATCCCGCTGCCGACGGAGACGAACGCGAAGCTGTCCGCGTCCCGGCCGTGCCCGTGGGTGCGCTCGGCCAGCGCCGCGGCGTCCACGTCGTTCTCGACCACCAGCGACTGGCCGAACGCCGTGCGCAGCTCGGCCAGGACCGCGGGCCGGTCCCAGCCGGGCAGCCCGCCGGTCAGGGCCATGGAGTTGCGCCGCGGGTCGTAGACACCGGGACTGCCGATCACGGTCTGGGTGACGGCCTGCCGCGGGACCCCGGCGTCGGTACACAGCTCGTCGGCCAGCCGGATGAGCTCGCCGACCCGGCCGCGCACGCTGGACGCCCGGGACGGGATCGCCGAGGCCGACAGGATGCCGCCAGCCAGGTCGGCGAGGGCGCCCCGCACGTATTTGTGCCCGATGTCCAGGCCCAGCACGTAGCCAGCATCCGGGCGGACCTCGTAGAGCCGGGCGGACCGCCCGGGCACCCCGGTCCGCTGCCCGGCCTCGCGCACCAGGCCGCCCCGCTCGAGCGCGGCCAGCGCCAGCGAGACCGTCGGCTTGGACAGCCCGGACTGCCGGGCCAGGTCCGCGCGGGAGAGGGGGCCCACGTCGCGGATGTGGCCGAGCAGCAACTGCTCGTTCATGGCCCGGATGAGCGGGGGACGCGCCGCGGACAGCGAACTGGCCACGCCGGGCGATGCGCCATCCAGCCCGCCGGCCGACATAACTGTCACTGCGACCTCACTGCCACTGCGACCTCCCGCACCATCGTCCCGCATCACCGCGGAAACCCGCCCGGCCGTCCGGCACCACCGGAGGAATCGTCCGGCCGCACCGCA
Source organism: Actinomycetes bacterium (assembly GCA_025964635.1). Classification (GTDB taxonomy): domain Bacteria; phylum Actinomycetota; class Actinomycetes; order Streptosporangiales; family Streptosporangiaceae; genus RYN-230. The sequence goes on from JAOPYP010000625.1 coordinate 987, forward strand.
CGAACAGCCCGCCAGCACGGCGGGGCGACCGGAATCCGGCCGGCCTGACCGGCCCGGCAGCCCACCCGGGTGGTGCCCCGGACGGGTGGCCGGACGAACTTCCCAGAGCGGGCTTGTGGCCCCTAGATAGTTAGGATACTGTCCTAACAATCTTCCGCAAGACATCGAATCGGCTGAGTTATCCCAGGCAGGCGCCATGCTCCGGTCTCCCGTCATTCTCGGGCTCGACTTCGGCGGCACGAAGATCGCCATCGCGGTGTGCAGCCTGGACGGGACCCGGCTGGGCTCGGCCACGGTAGGCAGCGGCGGCGAACTCGGCGCCCGGGCCAGCTTCGGCCGGGGGGTGCAGGCCGCCCGCGACCTGCTGGACCGCGCGGCCCCCGGTGCCACCCTCGCCGCCGTGGGTGTCTCGACGTTCGGGATCCCGTTCGAGGACCGGGTGGACCTGGCCCCCGCCATCCACGGCTGGGGAGACCTTCCCCTCGGCCGGGAACTGCGCGCCGCGTTCCCGGGCGCGGCGATCCGGATGGCCACCGACGCCAAGGCGGCCGCCCGGGCCGAGGTGCGCTGGGGCGCGCTGGCCGGCCACGACCCGGCGATCTACCTCAACCTGGGTACCGGGCTGTCCACCGCGCTGGTCATCGGCGGCCAGGTGGTGGCGGGCGCCCACGGCGCCGCAGGCGAGATCGGCTATAACCTCCGCACCCTGTCTGACGTCGGCCTCCCGCTCGGCGCCCGGGTGCCGCTGGAGGACATGATCAGCGGCCAGGCCCTGGCCCGGCGGGCGCCCGAGTCGATGGCGGCCGCCGACGTTTTCGGCGCGGCCGCCGCCGAGCCGGGGCTGGACCGCCTGGTCAGCGACTTCGTCACCGAGCTGGCTTTTCACGTGGTCAACCTGGCGATCAGCGTGAACCCGGCCCGGATCGCGGTGGGCGGCGGCCTGGTCCAGTCCTGGGAGCGGCTGCGGCCCGGCCTGGAGCAGGCGCTCCGGGCGGGCACCCCGTTCCCGCCCGAACTCGTCACCGCCCGCTTCCCCGCCGACGCGCCGCTGATCGGCGCGGTGGCCCTGGCCGCGGACGCCGCCGGGGCGGACATCAGCCTCGACGGCCTGGCGACCCAGGCCGACACCACCGTGACCACCACCGTGACCACCACCAGCACCACGCCAGCAGACGGCGCCATCGACGGCGCCCCGGTAATCCAACCTTCCCATTCACTCACCGAAAGGCTTCAGTCATGAGACGCCTCAAGGCAATCGGGGCCCTCGTTGCGGTCGGCGTCCTCGCGGCCGCCTGCAGCGCCGGCAAAGGTGGCGCCAGCGGTGGCAGCGGCGGCACGACCAAGGCGACGAACGCCGTCACCATCTCCAACGAGAACGGTGCCCTCTGGACCTGCAACTTCAGCCCGTTCAACGGGTCGGACACCCTGCTGTCGGTGGGGTTCGTCTACGAGCCGCTGGTCTACGTCAACGCGCTGCAGAACGGCAAGACCACACCCATGCTGGCGACCTCCTGGACGTGGGGGTCAGGGAACACCTCGCTGACGTTCACCATCCGCAACGGCGTCAAGTTCAGCGACGGGACCCCGATGACGGCGGCGGACGTGGTGTACACGTTCAACCTGATCAAGAAGAACCCGGCCCTGGACCTGACCGGGGACTGGTCGGTGCTGTCCAGCGTGACCCAGGCGGGCTCCAACCAGGTGGTCATGAAGTTCAAGCACCCGGCCGTGCCGGCCTTCTACTACATCGCCGGCCAGACGCCCATCGTGCCGCAGCACGTCTGGTCGAAGATCAGCAACCCGGTGTCCTTCCCGGACAGCAACCCGGTCGGCACCGGCCCCTACAAGGTGAACCCGTGCACCAAGCAGAACATCACCTACACCGCCAACCCGAACTACTGGCAGCCCGGCCTGCCGAAGGTCACCAAGGTGCAGTACCCGGCCTTCACCAGCAACAACACGGCCAATGACCAGCTGGCCAGCGGCCAGGCGCAGTGGGGCTCGCAGTACATTCCGTCGATCAAGTCCTTCTACACGGCGAAGAGCCCCAACTTCCACTACTGGTTCCCGCCGACGGTCAACGTCTCACTGATCCCTAACCTGAAGAACTCCCTGCTGAGCAACGTCAAGGTCCGCCAGGCCATGGCCTACGCGATCGACCGGGGGAAGGTCTCCTCGATCGGCGAGTCCGGCTACGAGCCGCCCGCCAACCAGGCCGGCATCGTCACGCCGACGTTCTCCAGCTGGCTCGACCAGTCGCTGGCCGGCAAGTACAACTACGGTTACAACCCGGCCAAGGCGAAGCAGATCCTGGCTTCGGCCGGGTTCCACATGGGCTCCGACGGCATCATGGTCAACTCGAAGGGCCAGAAGCTGTCCTTCTCCGTCATCAACATCGGCGACTACTCCGACTGGGTCGCCTCGATGCAAGTCGTCGCCCAGAACCTCAAGGCGGTCGGCATCCAGGTGACGCCGGACAACCTGACCAACACCGACTTCACCGCGGCCATCTACACCGGCAAATTCCAGCTGGCCTATTACGACCAGCAGACCTTCGGCCCGAGCCCGTACTACGAGCTGCGGAACTGGCTGGACTCGGCGGGCACCGCGCCGATCGGCAAGACGGCGGCGACCAACTACGAGCGGTACAGCAACCCGGCCGTGGACAAGCTGTTCAGCCAGTACGCGGCGTCCACGTCGGTGTCCCAGCAGCATTCGATCATCAGCCAGGTGCAGCAGGTCATGCTGTCCCAGCTGCCCATCATCCCGGTGGTCCAGGCGGTGGACTGGTACCAGTACAGCGACGCGTCGCTGACTGGCTGGCCGACGCCCAGCAACCCGTACGCCCAGCCGGCTGCCTATGCGTATCCGGACATGGAGCAGGTGCTGCTCCACCTGCGGTCGAAGTGACCGGGTGCGTGCCCGGGGGCCCCGCCCCCGGGCACGCACCGCCCTGGGCCGGGGCCGCCGGGCCCCGGACCGGGGGACGAGACGGACGAGACGGATGAGACGGATGAGACGGATGAGGAGCGGATCATGATCACGAGGAGATTGGCTTGAGGTTCGCGCTGCGCCGCCTCGGCTTCTTCGTGCTCACGCTGTGGGCGGCGCTGACCCTCAACTTCCTGCTCCCCCGGCTGATGCCGGGGAACCCCGCGCTGGCCATGCTGAGCAAGTTCCACGGTCAGCTCGGCCCGGGCACCCTGCATGCCCTGGAGGTCCTGTTCGGCGTCAACACGCAGAAGGGCCTGGTCGCCCAGTACTTCAGCTACCTGCACCAGGTTTTCACCGGCAACTTCGGGCCGTCGCTGGACTTCTACCCGGAGTCGGTCAGCTCGGTCATCGGCAGCGCCATCTGGTGGACAATCGGCCTGGTCGGCATCGTCACGATCCTGGCCTTCCTGCTCGGCACCGGCCTGGGCATCGTGTCCGCCTGGCGGCGCGGCGGGCGGCTGGACAGCATCGTGCCGCCGGTGTTCGTGATCACCTCCGCGATCCCGTACTTCTGGATGGGCATGGTGCTCGTGCTGATCTTCGGGATCACCCTGGGCTGGCTGCCCACCCAGGGCGGCTACTACGTGTCCACCGACCGCCCCGGCCTGAACCTGACCTTCTTCCAGGACGTGCTCTCGCACGCGGTACTGCCCGCCATCGCGCTGCTGATCACCACGATCGGCACCTGGATCCTGACCATGCGGAACACGATGATCACTACCCTGGCCGAGGACTACGTGCGGATGGCCCGCGCCAAGGGGCTGCCCGGACGGCGGATCATGACCGACTACGCGGCCCGCAACGCGATCCTGCCCAACCTGACCGGCTTCGCCATGTCGCTGGGGTTCGTGGTCAGCGGCGCGATCCTCATCGAGTACGTGTTCAACTACCCGGGGATCGGCTACCTGCTGCTGCAGGCCGTGCAGGGCGAGGACTACCCGCTGGAGCAGGCCCTGTTCCTGCTCATCACCGTCGCGGTGCTCTTCGCCATCCTGCTCGCCGACATCGCCACCGCACTGCTCGACCCGCGCACGAGGACGGCGGGGTAGCCATGTCCATGCCGATCTCCGGGCTGCCCACCGCCCCTGACGCACCCGGCCAGGTGGCCGGCCCCGTGGCCGGCACCGGCCGGACCCGCCCGCCGGCCGACCACGCGCTGGCCCGGATGGGCCGCGCGATCCGGCACAATCGCAAGGCGACCACGGGCACCGTGCTGCTGCTGATCTTCCTGTTCGCCGCGCTGTTCCCCGGGCTGATCGCGAAGGACAGCCCCAGCGCGGACGCCTACGCCCCGAAACTGGGCGTGTCCAGCGCCCACCTGCTCGGCACCACCGCGTATGGCCAGGACATGTGGGCCCAGCTGGTCTACGGGACCCGCAACGTAATGATCATCGCGTTCGTGGTCGGCCTGGCCGCGACCGGGATCGCGGTCCTGATCGGCGTGGCCGCGGCGTACCTGGGCGGGCTGTGGGACGGCTCACTGAGCCTGCTCACCGACGTGCTGCTGGTCATCCCGCTGTTCCCGCTGCTGATCATCATCGCCGGGTACGCCCACGGCGGCGGCACGCTGGTGCTCATCCTGGTGATCACCGTGACCAGCTGGTCCTATACCGCCCGGCAGCTG
>JAOPYP010000646.1 GCA_025964635.1 Actinomycetes bacterium
CGCGGACGCGGGCCGCGCCGACGCCGACGAACATCTCGACGAAGCTGGAGCCCGAGACGGACAGGAACGGGACATGGGCCTCACCGGCGACGGCCCGGGCGAGCATGGTTTTGCCGGTGCCGGGCGGCCCCGCCATGAGCACGCCGCGCGGTCCGCGGGCCCCGGCCCGGTGGTACCGGACGGGGTCGCGGAGATAGTCGACGACCTCGCTGATCTCGGTCTTGACCCCGGGATACCCGGCCACATCGGTGAACCGGGTGACGGGACGTTCGGTGTCAATGACCCGCGCCTGGGCCTTGGTCAGGCCGGTCAGGCTGCCGGGGCTGGCGGCGTGCCGGCGGACGCTGCGGACGCCGAGGTACAGCAGGCCGCCGATGAGCAGCAGCGGAAGCAGCAGCCCGGCCAGCAGCGAGAGCGGCGAGGAGGATGCGGCGGCGGCAGTGATCTGGACGTGGTGGGCGGCCAGCTGGCCGGTCAGGCCGTTGTGGCCCAGCACGGCCGGGATGAGGGTCGTGAACGGCCGCCCGCTGGCGAAGTGGCCGGTTACCTGCCCGGCCGGGCCGATGCTCACCGCCCGGACCGTCCCGGCGGAGACGTCGGCAGTGAACTGACTGTAGGTCAGCGTCACGCCCGGGGCCGTGCCGCGCGGCAGGGAGAGCAGGACCAGGAAGCCGGCCAGGAGAGCCGCGGGCAGCAGCCAGCGCCGCCACAGGGCCGTGTGGGCCTGGCCTCCCGGGCCAGGCGGGAACATGCGCATCGACGTGCTCCTTCCAGGTGCCCGGGAGCACCCAGCGGCTGGGTCCAGGTACGGGCTGGGCCCGCCGGGCCGGGGGTCTGCCGCCCGGCCCGGCGGGGGCACTGGTCAGCCCGGGTGGCTGTATTCGGGGGTGCGCGCCTCCGTCGGCCGGGGCGCCGCGGCCACGCTCGCGGCGTGGATCCGCGCCTGCCAGGCGCCCAGGCCGGCCAGCAGGACGAGCAGGATGAGCACCGACTCCACGCTGAGCGCGGCGATACCCAGCGGGCAGCGCCAGTTGCCGACATCACCGTGATCGCCCAGGAATCCCCCGGCCAGGGCCCTGGTCAGCACGTATCCGCCCATGGCCGACGCCGCCACCGCGCCGGCGGCGGCCCACGCCAGCCAGTGCGGCCGGGCGATCAGGACCCCGCCGATCATGACCGCCGCCACGACGATTCCCAGATACCCGATGCCGACCAGCGGCGTCGGGCCCAGAGTTGCCGGCAGGTCAACTACGTGGATCACTGCCAGTGCGGCCAGGGCCAGCGCACCGACCCCGCGTGCGGCCACGGCCGCGCCCTGATCCGGCTGCCACCGGGCAATGCGATCAATCATGAGTGTCCTCCTGAGTCAGACCGCCTCCCCCAGGCCTGACGGCAAGGGACGGGGCGAAGTGTGATTTCGGCTTCATCTACTAATACGGATAGTAGGTACGGCCGGTTCAACAGACAGGCCGTTTTCAGGACGGGCGTGACCGCTGACGAGCGGTGGGCGCGAAGCTCCATTCAGCCCCAGCCCGGCCTGGCGGTCGTCCACGTGCCTGGGTGCGGTCGTTCACATGTCGGGGATGAGCGCGACCGAACACGTCATGACGATGCGGCGGCTGAGGGCCGGGATCCGCTGCCGGGTCACCCACCGGGAGTCGAGTGCCCAGCGGCTGGTGACGGTCATGCCGGAGGGCGCGTCTGCTTCCGGGCCGCGAGGATCCACACCGAGCTGGCAGGCGAGCGGCCGCTCGGTGCCCTTGACCCGGAGCTGGCCCACGGCCCGCCATCCCGCCGGGACGCAGACCAGCAATTCGGCCTGGAAACTGATCTCCGGGAACACGTCGGCATCAAGGAAGCCGGGCCCGGTGATGAGCTGGTCCAGCAGCGCGGATCCGGTACTCAGCGTGCCGGTCCTCGCGGTGAGCCGGGCTTCGGAGTCCTCGATCGGCTGGGCGATGCTCACCCGGCCCGTCAGGGCCAGCCGGCCCCGGACTGGGCCGCCAGCGAGCCGTGCGGTGAATGACGCGTGCGAGCGGTCTGGGTCTACCCGCCAGTGACCAGGGGATACGCGGAGCCGGGTGGACCCGGGGTTATTGCCGAACGTTGCAGTAGCCACGCTGCTTCTCCTCTGCCAGCCGGGCGCTGTGGCGGCTCGCTCCGCCATGACCTGGCATCCAGCCCGCCTCACGGGCAGCGGCCCCTCGGGCCGTCCGTCTACTAACACGGATAGGAGAAGAGTGCCGTTCACCTAGGCGCCGGGAACGCGCCCCAGGGCGAGGGCCAGCATGGCCGGGGCCAGCGCGAGGAGCACAGGGGCCAGCGCGAACGCGGCGGCCGTGGCGCGCAGCAGGTGCCGGCGTCCCCGGCCCAGCGGCTGCGCCGGGTCCAGCAGGCGGCGTACCCGCTGCAGCGTATCCGTGGCCGCCGCGGCGAGGGCCGGCGCCGGGCTGGCGGCGGTGGCCAGCAGGACCAGGGCGGTGGCCAGGGGCCCTGGGCCGCTGGCTCGCCTGGCCGCATCGTCGGCGTGCAGTTCGACCAGCCGGGTGACCTGGGCGGCCGCGACCCGCGTCAGCGGCATGAACGGAAGCACCTGGCGGGCCACCCGGGCCATGAGCAGCAGGCGATGGTGACGGCTGGCCAGGTGAGCCCGTTCGTGCGCGAGGACCGCAGCCAGCTGATCGGGATCCAGTGCCTCCATCGCGCCGGTGGTCAGGACCACCGTGGGGCGGCGCCCGGCCACGCAGTAGGCGGCCGGCTGCGGATGCTCCACCAGCACGGCCCCCAGGTCCGGCTGCGGGGTGCCCACCAGCCGGGCCGTTTGCGCGTGCCGGAAGGCCTGCCGTCCGGACGTGCGCAGCAGGGTCATGGCCGAGACCATGGTGCGGGCCACGACAGCACCGGCGAGCGTGAGGCCGAGTCCCGCGACCGTGGCCCCGCCGGGCGTGGCGTATGCGGAGCGGAGCCGCAGCACGCACGCCCCGATCAGCTGGCTAAGTCCCCCGCCGAGGGCGGTCGCGTGCACCGCGAGCGTCAGGCCGGCCAGCCCCAGAGCCGCGATAACGGACCATCCGGCGGTCAGGTAGACGACCATGGCCAGCAGCGGCGCCCGGGCCGTCCACCGGGCGCGGGCCAGCACCCTGGAGCCCAGGGTGCCGACACAGGCGGCGTACAGCAGCAGCACTGCCCCAACGGTCACCGGTCCCCGCCTGCCTCGGGCGGCTGGGACGCCTGCTCGAGCGCCTGCTGCAGCAGCGCCACGTCGTGCGGGCTCATCTGGAGCACGAAATGCGCGAGCGCGGTCCGGCGGTCCGTGCTGGTGCCCAGCGCCTCATTCATTAGCGCGGCGGTGTACCCGGAACGGGACCCGGTGGGCTCATAACGCCAGGCGCGGCCGTCCCGCTCCCGGCGCAGCCACCCTTTGCTGTGCAGGTTCTCCATCACCGTCATCACGGTGGTGTAGGCGAGTGGCCGGTCATCGTGCAGGGCGTCAACCATCTCACGGACCAGCGCCGGCCTGCCCCACTCCCACAACCGGTCCATGATCACAGCTTCCAGCTCACCCAGCTGACGCATCTTGACTCCCGCGCACGTATATCCATGGTGCTCGTTTGCTGCTTACTAACACGGATAGAAGAGCCGCCTGGTTCACCTGGGAGGAGGGTTCCCGGGCGGGAACACTCCCGGCCACCAGGCGTCAGAGGCCGGCCTGAACAAAGCGTCTCTACTATCCGTGATAGTAACCATGTCTAGCCTTCAGCATGCCACTCACAGCGAGATACCCGGCGACGGCGACGCCGTGCTCCGCCAGCTGTACGCGGGTCACGCGCTGGCCCTGCGCAGTTACGTCGTGCGGTTCACCGCGGACCAGGTCAGCGCGGATGACATCGTGCAGGAAACCTTCATCCGGGCCTGGCGTCACCTGCCGGAGCTAACCGCCGATGAGCGGCCGGTCCGACCCTGGCTGTTCCGGGTGGCACGCAACCTGCTCATCGACGCCGACCGAGCGTCACGATCACGGCCGGTCACGGTACCCGGGCAGCCCGCCGAGGACGGCGGGCCGGACGCCGGGCTCGACCAGGTCCTCGACCGCCAGCTCCTCGCCGGCGCTCTCCAGCGGCTGACGCCGGCGCACCGGACGGTGCTGGTCGAGATCTTCTACCGAGGCAGCACCCTGACGGCCGTGGCCCGCAAGCTCGGGATACCGCCTGGCACGGTCAGGTCACGCCTGCACTACGCGCTGCAGGCGTTGCGACAGCACCTGGAAGAGCCGGGGGCGGCCACGACCTGATGAGCAC
>JAOPYP010000658.1 GCA_025964635.1 Actinomycetes bacterium
GCGCCGCGCAACTCCTCCTCGCCGATCCCGCCGGACAGCAACCCGATGCAGGGCAGCCCGGCGCGCTGCGCGGCGAGCACATCCCAGACCGTGTCCCCGACCATGACGGCCCGGGCCGGGTCGGTCCCGGATTGCTCCAGCGCCTTGTGCACGATCTCAGGGTCCGGCTTGGCCTGCTTGACGTCGCCGGAGCTGACCACGGCGTCCACCGCGTCCCGGGCCCCCAGGGCGTCCAGCATGAGATCGAGTTCCTCGTCCTTCGCGCTGGTCGCGAGGACCACGTTCAGGCCCAGCCGCCCGGTGGCCCGGAGCAGCTCCGGCGCCCCGGCCAGCCGCCGCATCCGGCCCAGGTACGGCGCGATATACCGGCTGTGCGCGGCGCTGACCGACGGGTCCGGCCGGCCCAGCACCCGGGTAATCAGGTCATCGGAAGACAGGCCGATGGCCCGGTGGATGTCGGCACACGCCACGTCGTGGCCGCGCTCCCGGAACGCGTCCCACCAGGCGGTCACGTGCAGGTAGTTGGTGTCCAGCAGCGTGCCGTCCACGTCGAAGATCGCCCCGCCGCGGCGCGGGGTGTCGTCAGCCATGTGAATCCCCGGCCGCGGCGATGACCTGGAGCGCGGCCCTGACCCGGGCTTCCTCCAGAAAGTCGGCCTGCCGGCGGGCCTGGGAGATGAGCCGATCCAGCTGGCCGGCGTCCAGCCGCGCGTCCCGGTCCGCCAGCTCCCGGAGCGTGCGCCAGCCGGCCGCCTTGCCCTCCACGCCCAGGCGGAGCATTTCCAGCTCCACGAGATTGCTGAGCGGGGAGCGCGTGGTCAGGCGGCCGTTGGGCTTGAGCCGGCCGGCCTTCTCGCCGGCCCAGGCGGCCCAGACCTTGTAACTGCGGACCGGGACACCCAGCGTGCCCATGATGCGCAGCAGCATCTCCCGGTCCTCGGCCACCTCCTCGGCGAACCGCCGCAGCTCCGGCTGGGGCGCCGGCACCTGCCCGGCGCGGGCTACCCGGCGGGCCAGTTCCAGCCCGCCGGTGGCGCCGGCCAGGTGATCGTTGAGGTAGATGCCGAGCGGGTCCTGCGCGGACCGCCTGATGCTGGCGGCCGTGTCCCTGAGCGCCGAGCCTTTCACTGCCATGCCATCCTTCTTCCCCGGTTCCGGTGAGCCGCCCCGGCTAGGAGCTGCCCTGCTTGGAACTGCTTTGCCTGGAAAACTGCCCGGCCTGGAAGGCCCGGCCTGGAACGGCCCGCTAAGAGCCGCCGCGGCTGCCGGACGGCTGCGGCAGCTGGTTGAACTGGCGGGCAGCGGTCCGGCCAAGCGCCGTCAGCCGGTCGAAGACCTGCTGGTTCAGGGCGGGGCGCAGCGCGCTGCCGGGCACCGCGCGGCCGGGCTGGCCGGTGGAGGCTGGCAGCACCTGCTTGGTGAGATGCAGCAGGGCGCTGGTGAACTCGGGGAAGATCCCGGCGCCCCGGGCGGCCACCTGGCCCAGCGGGGTGAGGATCAATTCCGCCCGGCGCTGGCGCATCGCCTCGACGATCTGGTGGGCCGCGGCCCCGGCGTCCAGCGACACCACCGGCAGGCTGGCAGCCAGCGAGAACCAGGTGAACTCCTCCTCCGAGCGCCCGGCGAACCGGGCGTTGAGGTGCGAGCCGGTCCGCATCAGGCCCGGCACCACGGTGGTGACGGCGACCGGTCCGGGGCCGAGCTCAGCCCGCAGGCCTTCCGAGAACCCCACGGCCGCGAACTTCGCGGTGCAGTAGGGCAGCAGGTGCGGGACGCTGACCTTGCCGCCGATCGACGTGATGTTCACGACCCGGCCGTGCGCCTGGCCGCGCATCACCGGCAGCGCGGCCAGGGTCAGCCGCACCGGGGCGAGGGCCATGGTCCGCACGGCCGCCTCGTAGTCGCTGGCCGTGGTGCTCTCCACTGGGCCGACCTGGATGTTCCCGGCGTTGTTGACCAGGATGTCCAGCCGGCCGTAACGCTCCAGGGCCGTGTCGATCAGCAGCTCCGCGGTCCCCTCGTCGTCCAGGTCACACGCCACGGCCGCGACGTCGGCGCCGAGTGCCCGCAGGTCGTCCGCGGCCCGCTCGAGCTGATCCTGGCCACGCGCGCAGATGACGAGCCGGGCCGAGTGCCGGGCCAGCTCGCGGGCTATGGCCAGGCCGAGTCCCCGCGACGCCCCGGTGATGATGGCCACCTCACCGGTGATGTCGTCCGGGGCCCGCCGCACGCTGGCCCGGGCCGCGGCGGCAGCCGCCGTGATGGCGGCCGCGGTGAGCAGGATGGGTTTCTTCACGCGGTGTGCTCCCTGTCCTGGCAGGCCTTGTCCCGGGCAGGCTGGTGGCGGCCTGCCGGTTTTCGCTGCGGCCCTGGATTTGACGTTGGGTCGTGTTCCCGTGCCGCGTCCTTCGCGTCCGCGGCGCGGGATCTGCTACCCGGGCGGGCGCCGGCTAACCAGGCCGCAGCCGGGTGAGCGGCCCGCGCTTGGGGCCGGACTGGTGAAGCGGGAGCGCGGCGGTTGCGCCGGCCCCTCGCGGGTAGTGGACGCCGGCGCCCAGCCGACCACGATCCGGGAGGGATGAGCATGACGGGCAGACGGGTCCCCCAGGATGGCTGATCTCGTGGCCCTGATGCGCAGCGACCTGAGCGGGCCGGGCATCCGGCGCCGGCGGCACGGCCGGGGGTTCCGCTACCTGGGCCCGGACGGCGCGCCGGTCCGCGACCCGGAGGTGGTCGCCCGGATCAAGGCCCTGGTGATCCCGCCCGCCTGGGAAGACGTGTGGATCTCGCAAGACGCGGACGGCCACATCCAGGCCGTGGGCACCGACGCCGCCGGCCGGAGGCAGTACCGCTATCACGACCTCTGGCGTGAGCAGCGCGACCGGGAGAAGCACGACCGGGTGCTGGAGTTCGGGGCCAAGCTGCCCCGGGTGCGGACGGTGGTCCTGCGCCACCTGGACGGCCGCACCCTGTCCAGGGACCGGGTCCTGGCCGCGGCCATCCGCCTCGTCGACCTGGGTTTTTTCCGGCCGGGCGGGGACGAGTACGCGGTGGAGAACGGCAGCTACGGCCTGGCCACCATCCGCCGTGAGCACGTGACATGCCGCCGCACGGAGCTGGTCTTCGACTACATCGGCAAGTCCGCCAAGCACCGGGAGCAGGCGGTCGCGGACGAGCGGGTGTGCGCGGTGGTCCGCAGCCTCAAACGGCGCCGGGACGGCGGGGACGGGCTGCTCGCCTACCGCAGCGGCCCGCGCTGGCACGACGTCACCGCGGCCGACATCAACGACTACCTGCGCGAGGTGTCCGGGGACGACTTCACCGCCAAGGATTTCAGGACCTGGCATGCCACCGTGCTCGCGGCGGTGGGGCTGGCGGTCTCCGAGGGGGCCGCAGGTTCCGAAAGCGCCCGCAGGCGGGCCATCGCCCGCGTGGTCCGGGAGGTCTCCGACTACCTGGGCAACACCCCGGCGGTCGCGCGGGCATCCTATATCGACCCGCGCGTGATCGACTTGTACGAGGCGGGCACCACGATCGCCCCCGCCCTGGGCCGGCTGGGCCAGCAGAGCGAGTTCGGGGAACTGGCCACGCAGGGAGCGGCCGAGGCGGCGGTGCTGCGGCTGCTGTCCGGCCCCGATCGTGCTGACCCGCCGGCCTAGGGGGCCAGCTCCAGCCCGGGAGCGGTGTCCCAGCCGACAATGCCCAGGATCGCGCGCAGATGGGGCGGCACCTGATGGAGCACCACCCGCCGGCGGCCAGCCGCGGCCAGCTGGACGATGACCCGCAGGCCAGCCAGGTCGCTGTAGTCCAGGGCGGCCAGGTCCAGGTGAACCTCGTCGAGGTCGGCGGCGAGCTCGGCCAGCTTCCCGGCCAGCCCGCGGACCGTGGACTCGTCGATCTCGCCGGCCAGCGCGTATCCCGGGCTGGTGCCCCGGCGCGAGCCTGAACCTGGGCCGGGACCGGGAATCCGGGTTATCCGCAACACCCCATCGTTATAGACCGGGGGCTCGTCGCCGAGCTGCGGGGGTTGCGGAGTGCGGGGCGCGATCACCCGGCCGCCGCGGCGGGCCTCAGCGCCCCGCGCGGCAATGGTACGGGCCGCTGTGCGCAGCCTGGTGACGGTACGGGGCGCCGGGCGCGACCTGGTGACGCTGCGATGCGCACGGCCCGGGTCAGCGGTGGTGCGGGCCGCAAAGTTCGGCCCGACGATGGCACGGTCCAGCTCAGTCCGGAACACACGATGCCTCCTGCCAGCGGTGACGGAACTGACCTCGCCGACTGCTGCCAGAGGGGGCCGCGGACCAGGTCCGGCGGCGCGATGACCAACGTCGAGGTTACGGACGACCGCAAAGTCTGGGCGGTTGTCGTGACGACGATTACGAGTATGCCGGAATCCTGCCGCCAGGCAAATCCCCCAGTGACAACGGGGGGTTGACTTGACAACCCTAGGTTGTCAAACTCGTGCCATGAACGCGTCAGAGCGCACCCCCGCCCAGCAGGACACCATCCGCCGCCTCAAAGAGGTCCGCACCGAGGCCCTCCAGCACTTCCGCATCGCCCAGGATCTGGCCCGGGAGCGCCGCGACCTGATTCGCGGCCTCACGGGGGAGGGCGTCTCCCAGGCCGAGATCGCCCGGGAGCTTGGGGTGTCCCGCCAGGCCGTCCAGAAAATGCTCGCCATCTGAGGGGCGCCGTTCAGGGCAGTGGCCTGCGGTAACGGACCTCGGTCAGCGGGAAACCCAGGCTGGCGTCCTCCAGCACGGCCGCGTCCTCGGACCAGCCGACCGCGGCGTAGAACCGCCGGGCCCGGGCGTTGGCCGGCAGCACCCACAAGGTGGCCTGTGAATAGCCCGCGCTGGTGAGGTGCTCCACGGCTCCGGACATCAGCCGCCGCCCCAGTCCCCGGCCCCACGCCTCAGCCAGCACGTAGATGGTGGACACCTCGCCGACGACCGCCGGATCCGCGTCCTCGTCCCGGCTCGGGCCGTAGGAGACGAACCCGGCCAGCTCAGCAGGGGCCGGGGTGGCCCCGGCCGGCTCGTCTCCGGCGGGCGTGAACCCGGCCGGCTCGTCCCCGGCCGGGGCGACCAGGACGCCGCTCCGGGACCAGTCCGTCCCCTGGATGTGGCGCCGCCACCGCGCGACCCGGTCGGCGGGGTCGAGGTGGTCGAGGTAATCCTGCGGGACCAGGCCCCGGTAGGCCTCCTGCCAGGACCGGACGTGGACCAGCGCGATCTGCGTGGCGTCCCCGGCCGTGGCGGGCCGGATCATCGTCACGTCTTCCGGGTCCTGCGAAACGCTGATGAGGACATTCTTCGCGGTCGCCGGGATCGATGCACCCCCCGAGGGCGACGCCCCCTGATGGCTCCCGCTCACCCGGCCAGCTGGCGGGCGATGAGGTAGGCACCGAGCAGGATCAGGGCGATTGCGGCGAGCCGTTCTGCGCGCTCGCGCCACTGCTCGCCGATGCGGGCGCCGATCGCCAGCCCGAGTTGCGCGGCCACGAACGCCTGGAGGGCGATGGCGACGATAACGGCGGTGAGGGGCAGGTGAGTCAGGCCGATCGTGACCCCGATGGCCAGCTCGTCCAGGCTGATGCTGATCCCGAGGGCGATGAGCGCCAGCCCGTGGCTGCCGGTGAGGCGGCTGGCCTTCTCCTCCTCGTCCCCGTCACCGGCCAGCAGCATCCACACCCCGATGCCGATCACGGCTGCGCCCGCCACGTAGTCGGCGGCCTGGCCGATGCCGCGGGCCAGCGCGGCCCCCAAGACCAGGCCGATGAGCGGCATCCCGCCTTCGAAGATGACGAAGATCAGCGAAATGCGCAGCCGCTGCGCCAGCGTCATCACCTGGCTGGCTCCGATCGCGGCGGCGACCGCGAAGGAGTCCAGGCCCAGCGGAAGCACGAAGGCCAGCAGCTTCAGCACGGCCCCAGGCTTTCACGACCAATAACGGTCCTCCCGGGGCCAGCCGGCCACACGGGTCAGGGTCCACCGGGTGCCCGACATGGAAGGCCTGAGTCCGCGGCCGTCCCGCCAGTCCGCGAGACCGCCGGGAGAGGTTCCGCGCTCGGCCCGCGGCCCCATCAGGACGGCCGCAGACTGGATCTTGCTGATCCGGTGGGGAAGGCTGGGCCCATGGACGCTGCCGTACCCGACTTGCCAGTAGACCCGGTCGACGTGCTCAGGCAGCGGCGTAGCGCGAAGTGGCGGACGTACCCAGCCGATGTACTGCCGCTGACGGTGGCGGAAATGGACTTCGCCCTCGCCGCACCGGTCGCGGGAGCCCTGCACGAGGCCGTCGAGCGGTCCGACGCCGGGTACGCGATGGCCGGGCCCGATTTTGGACGAGCACTCGCGGGCTTTGCCGCCCGCCGGTGGAACTGGGACCTTGACCCGGCCTCGGTGACAGCCGTGACCGATGTCGGGGTCGGCGTCGTCGAGCTGCTCCGGGTAGTGACCCGCCCGGGCGATGCCGTGGTGATCAGCCCGCCGGTGTACCCGCCGTTCTTCGACTGGGTCGCCGAGGCCGGCGCCCGGTTGCTGGAGGTGCCCTTGGCCTGTGACGCCGCCGGGTGGCGCCTTGACCTGGCCGCACTGGAGGCGGCGTTCGCCACCCACCCGGCGGCCTACGTGCTGTGCAACCCGCACAACCCGGTCGGGCGGGTGCACACGGCGGACGAACTGGCGGCGCTGGTCCGGCTGGCGCGGATCTACCGGGTGGCCATCATCAGCGACGAGATCCACGGGCCGCTGGTGCTTCCCGGCGCCACCTTCATCCCGCTGCTGACCGTGCCCGGCGCCGCCGAGGTCGCTGTCAGTGTGCTCTCGGCCAGCAAGGCCTGGAACCTGGCCGGGCTGAAGTGCGCGGCCGTCGTCACCGCCGCACCGCACATGGCTGCGGTGACCGGCCGGCTCCCTTCAGACACCCGGTGGCGCCTGGGCCACTTCGGTGTCATCGCCGCCATCGCGGCGTTCACCGCCGGTGAGCCCTGGCTCGACCAGCTCCTGGCCACCCTCGACCATCGGCGGGTTCTTCTTTCTGACCTGCTGCGCCAGCGCCTGCCCATGCTTACCTGGCATCCGCCCGAGGCGACCTTCCTGGCCTGGCTCAACTGCGCCGCCCTCGGCCCCGACGACCAGGCCCGCGAACGGTTTCTCGACCACGGGCGAGTCGCGCTCGAGCCCGGCCTGCGGTTCGGCGCCGCCGGCAGCGGCTACGCGCGCCTGAACTTCGCCACGAGCACTGACATCTTGGACCAGGCGACAGCTCGGATGGCGGGATCTGCTGGCTGAGAACCAGTTCTGATCTGGAAGATCCTGGCGCGCTCGGAGGGACTCGAACCCCCAACCTCTTGATCCGTAGTCAAGTGCTCTATCCGTTGAGCTACGAGCGCTGGATGCCCGGATAGTCTACGGCACCCCGGGGACCGCTGCTGCTCGGCGCGAACCAGGGTCTTTTCACGCCGGCGGGGATCCTGGCCAGGCCGGCCGGGACGGCAGGCCACAAGCTCGACGCGTTCAGGGTGCCCGGGGCCGTCCACTCGTAGCTGACGCTCACCCCGGGGCTCGACGACTGGACCGGCAGCCAGGTGGACCGGCTGATCCAGACCGTGGCCGGCGGCGCGCCGGGGCCGGTGAGAACGAGCACGTAGGCCGGCCCGCCGTCGAGGGTGGTGGCGCGGACAAACCAGGCGTGGGTGGCCGGGATGTGGGTGGCCGGGGGCTGACGGCCCGACCCGAGCTGGTAGTGCAGTTGCGCTGCGATCGCGTCGGCCGGGGTCTCGATCACGGCTCCGCCAGGGCCGCCCGGAGCGTCCGCGAGCACCGTCTCGCTCCACGTGCCCGCGGCGTAGTTGACCGCGCGGCTCTCGTACCCGCGGCCCGGGCCGGGGAGCCTCCGGATAGCACTCTCGCTCATGGTGCTGCCCGTACGGTTGCGCACCAGCTCGGTGACCTGACCAGGGTCGTCGACGATGACCCGGCTCACCCCCTGGGGCGACGTCACGATCATCTGCAGAACGGAGGTGGCCGCGGCTGCCGAGACCGCTGTCGCCGTCCGGGCCATGATCGCCGCGGCCGATGGCCCGGACGCGGCGCTGCTCCGCTCCCGGGTGCTCGTGTCCCGGGCCGAGCTGAACACCAGGCCGAGGACCGTCGCGCCCACTGCCACTCCGAGCCAGGCCGATGAGCGGTGTCTCATACCTCCTAGACGTCGCCCCGGCGTGGTGAAGTTGTCCGACCGGAGGGCCCGGGTTTCGGGGGGTCACCCGGCTGAGCATCGCGGGCCGGCCGGGGTCACTGCTTCAGCGGCTGTCCCCACTCTTCGTCGGTGTCCAGCTCGTGCCGCCACGGCGGCTCGGCGCCGGCCCGGGCGCACGTCAGCGACGCAACCCGGGCCGCCGCCGTCACCGCGGCGAGCAGTTGCGGGGAGCGCGCCAGGTCCTCCCGGGCCAGACCACGTTCCGCCCACCAGGCCAGGAACGCCCCGCCGAACGCGTCGCCGGCGCCCACGGTGTCCACCACCTCGACGGGCGGCACCTGGACCGCGAGCTCGTCGCCGCCGGTGAACGCGCGAACGGACGAAGGCCCGTCGGTGAGCAGGACACAGCGGGCGCCCCAGCCGAGCAGAATCCGCGCGGCTTCCGCGGAGCCGCGGCCCGGCACCAGGAAGGACAGGTCCTCGGTGCTCGTCTTCAGGATATCGGTCCGGGGCAGGATGTGCCGGATCCGGGCCCGGTGCGCGTCCGCGTCCGGGATGGCCTGGGCCCGCCAGTTCGGGTCGAGCAGCAACAGCACGTCTGGCGCGAGCCCGGCCACCAGGCGCTCGAGCTCGGCCGCCATCGGGTCCACGACGAGACCGAGCGAGCCGATGTGCAGCGCCGTCACGTCCGCCTGCAACGCCTGCTGGGCCGTGGGCTGATCCAGCACGAAGCCTGCCGTCTGGGCGACGTGGAACCAGTACTCCGGCACGCCCCGGGCGCCGAGCGCCACAATGGCCAGCGCGGTCGGTTCCGGGACCCAGCCAGGGACGGCCAACTCCACTCCGTCCTGGGCCAGCTTCCCGGTGAGGAGCTGGCCGAACGGGTCGGCGGAGAAGCGGCCTAGGAAGCGCGTGGGCTGACCTAGCCGGGCGATGGTCCGGACCGCGTTGAACGGGCCTCCGCCCGGGCTGGCGTGCACCCCATCATCTGGCCCGACGATCAGATCGATGAGACTCTCACCAGCGACCAGGATCATGGACCGCTCCCGTGACTCACGCACCCGGACAGGCAGGCATGGTGTTGTGCCAGCCTGGCCAGTGTAGGGATCAGTTCCCCACCGGTTGAGGCTGAGCCACGCTCTCCTTTTGCTCATCCGGGAACGCGGCCTCGGCTCGCTGCTCAAGGGCCCGCAGCGACAATCGCGCCAGCACGATCGTGCCGACCGTCAGCACGCCAGCCACCACATACCCGACGAGGGTGAGCGTGCTTCCGACGCTCGATGCCGCGCTACCCAGCGCGAAGGCACCGAATCCGTAAAAGCTAGCCCACAACAGCCCACCGGCTGCGTTCGCCATCAGGAACCGGGACCAGTGCATCTTGCTGACCCCGGCGAAGAACGCCGCGAAGGTCCGCAGCACCGCGACGAATCGTCCGAAGAAGACCACTTTCACGCCGTGCCTGGCGAATAGGTACCGGCCGACCTTGAGCTTGGCTCGGTCCAGGCGCACAAAACGTCCGTAGCGTTCAGCCAGGCGCTGGCCGCCCGTTCTGCCGACCCAGTATCCGGCGTTGTCGCCGATGATGGCTGCGGACGCCGCGACGGCCGCGAGCACCACGATGTTCAGATGATGAGTCGCGCCGGAGTAGACCGCCGCGGCAATCAGGGCGGTCTCACCCGGCAGCGGAATCCCCATGCTTTCCAGGGCGATGAGCAGGAACACCCCGTAATAGCCGTATGACTGGACAAGGTGCGTAACGAAACTCAAAGTCATGGCGTCCCCAGAGTGCCCGGTTCGGTGAAGCCCCCATGTGAGCCTATGTGGGCTTCGCCGCCTAGCGCGAAGACGTCGCCTCGGGGAGCTGCACCACCCACGCTAGGGACCTGACGCCCCGCGGCGCATCGGCCGCGCGGCTAGAACTTCAGCGGCCACGTAGGCCGCTAGGCCTACTCCCAGACGGCAGCCGATCACTGTCGGGTGGTCAACTCCAAGCTGGTCGCGGATGTCCCTGGCGGGCCCGTCGTGGTGTGGATGCGGCCGCCAACGGCGGATCCCCCGGGTAGCGGTACCGGCCGGATCCCGGCTACCTGCAATGCGCTCCGCAGGCAGTGTGGCCATGCTGGGCGTTATGACGTGGCCCCTCGTCGTCGGCGGTGGGCCGCCGCGGGAAGGAGCCGTTATGGCAGGCCCGGGCGATCACGTCAGGTGCCTGCCCGAATGGTCGACGGGACCGGCTCCGGGGAGCCGGGTCCTGGTGACCGGAGCCGCGGGCGACCTGGGGCGCGACCGGCCGGGGGCGACGGGGTGCGGGTAGGACGATAGCCGGTGCGCATTGATCTCGGGACGCTGCTCGCCCGCTATCACCGGGCGTTCAACGATCGTGATTTCGATGTCTGGCGCGAGGTGTTCGATGAGGACGTCGAGCTCCTCGTGGATGGTGTGCCGTTTCGCGGCGTGGACGCGGCGGTCGCCTACGGGATCGGCAGCGTAAGCCAATTCCCAGGGCTCTACATCGCCGCTGAGCGCATCGTCGCGGAATCCGGGGACACGATCGTCACGGAGATCGACCTCGTCACCGGCGATCCTGCCGGCGGACACTGCCGCCAGCGGGGCATGGCATGCGAGATCTGCCGAGTGCGCGACGGGCGCATCGTGTCGGTCCGCAGCTATTACCTGCCCGGGCCGGCCGGCCGCCCGGACGCGGTGCGGGTGCCGATCCGCGCCGAGGCGGGCGTGGTCGCCGAGGAGCAGGCGGCGCTGCGGCGGGTGGCGACGCTGGTCGCGACCGGGGCGCTCCCGGAGGAGGTGTTCGCCGCGGTCGCCGCCGAGGTCGGCCGGCTACTGCAGGTCGACTACACGGTCCTGGTCCAGCTGGACCCGGACGACGCGATCACGATCGCCGGCACGTGGACCAGCACCGGTGCCGCCGCGCCGACGCCGGTCGGCAGCCGGCTGGAGCTGGGCGGCCGGAATGTTACCTCGCTGGTCGCCCAGACGGGCCGGCCGGCGCGGGTCGACGACTACGCCGACGTCTCGGGCACGATCGGGAACGTCGCCAGCCGTGACTGGGGCTTCCGTTCGTCAGTGGGGGCGCCGATCAGCGTTGAGGGGCGGCCGTGGGGCGTCATGGTCGTGGGCTCCCGTGTGGAGCCCCTACCATCGGGCACCGAGGCGCGGCTGGCCGCCTTCACCGAGCTGGTCGCGACCGCGATCGCCAACGCGCAGGCGCGCGTGGAGCTGCGCGGCCACGCCGAGGAGCAGGTCGCGCTGCGCCGGGTGGCCACGCTGGTAGCCGGCGGTGCGCTGCCGGCCCAGGTGTTCACTGCGGTGGCCGAGGAGATCCGCCGACTGCACGCCGCGGACAACGCCGGCGTATGCCGCTTCGACCCGGATGGGACCTCGGCCGTGGTCGTTGGCAGTGGCGGGGAGGACTTGGGCAGGTTGCCGGCCGGGATGCAACTCCGCGACTACCTTCCCGCGGCGATGGTGCGGCGGACCGGCCGCGCGGCCCAAGTCGACGAGGACGGGTGGAGCAGCATCTCGGACCCGGTCGCCGACGCCCTGCGCGAGTTGGGAATCCGGTCGATCGCGGCGAGCCCGATCATCGTCGAAGACCGCCTGTGGGGCGCGGTGACCGCGTTGACGAGGCAGGGGCCGTTTCCGCCCGGCACCGCCGCCCGCATGGCGGGCTTCACGGAGCTCGCCGCGACGGCGATCGCCAATGCCAGGGCGCAGCAGGAACTGCGCGAACTCGCCGACACCCAGGCGGCGCTGCGGCGCCTGGCCACGCTGGTCGCGCGGGGTGAACCGCCCGAGGCGGTGTTCGCGGCCGCGACCCGGGAGGCTCTCTGGCACTTCGGTGACGGTACCGCCCGGATGATCCGGTTCGAGATGGACGGAACGGCGACGCTGGTAGCCAACGAAGGCACGACGGGCCCGCACGTGCGGGTCGGGGGACGCTGGGAGGGCTATCCGCCGAGCGGGCTGACCGCGACCGTCCGCCAGACCGGCCGGGCGGCCCGCGTCGATGACTACCGCGACGTTCCGGGCGCGGAGGTGCGCCTCCGCGAGGGGATACTGTCCTCGGTCGCCATGCCGATCTACGTCAACGGCCGGTTGTGGGGAATGATCGCCGTCGGGTCGGGGCAGGCGCCGCTGCCGCCCGAGACCGGGCAGCGGATGAGCGAGTTCACCGGCCTGGTCGCCACCGCGGTCGCGAACGCGCAGAACCGCGCCGAGCTGAACGCCTCCCGCGCGCGGATCGTCGCGGCCTCGGATGAGGCCCGCCGGCGGATCGAGCGGGACCTGCACGACGGCGCCCAGCAGCGCCTCCTCGCCCTGGCCCTGCGGCTGCGGTCGGCGGCGGCGCCGCTGGAAAGGGACGAGATCGGCGCCGAGGTCAGGGACGTGGCCACGGGGCTCCTGGGCGTGATCGATGAGCTGCGGGAGATCTCCCGTGGCATCCACCCGGCGATCCTGTCCCGGGCCGGGCTGCGGGCGGCGCTGCGCGCGCTCGCGCGGCGCTCAGCCGTCCCGGTGGAGGTGGACGTGCGGATCGATGGCCGGCTTCCCGGGGCAGTCGAGGTGGCCGCCTATTACGTGGTCTCGGAAATGCTCACCAACGCGGCGAAGCACGCCCGCGCCTCGGTGGTCGAGGTGGACGCGGAAGCCTCCGGCGGCACGCTCCGGGTGTGCGTGCGGGATGATGGTACCGGCGGCGCGGACCCGCAACGGGGCTCCGGGCTGACCGGGCTGAAGGACCGCATTGAGGCGCTAGGCGGCACACTCTCCCTGCACAGCCCGGCCGGCGCCGGCACGACGGTGTGCTGCGAGCTTCCCGTTTCGGCCGGGACGAACGACGCGATCCAGTCGCGACGCGGCCGGGAATGACACTCTGCGGACGCCCCCCGAGATCATGATCGGTCCGTGCAGGATCCGGCCCGGCCCGTGCCGGCTGGCTGAGCGGCCCATTCGGGAAGTGGTCCGTCACCGCCCACTTGCCGGCCGCCCATGGCGGGAGGAGGCACCTCAGCCTGGAGCCATGTCTACGAACCGGCTGTAGTGCCCCTGGAAGGCCACGGTCACGGTAGCGGTCGGCCCGTTGCGGTGCTTGGCCACGATCAGGTCCGCTTCACCCGCCCGCGGTGACTCCCGCTCGTACGCATCCTCCCGGTGCAGCAAGATCACCACGTCCGAGTCCTGCTCAATGCTGTTGTGCAGGCTGATCCCGTTAGCCACGAAGTTGTGCGTGCCGGGGACGGTCGCGTCAAAGACCGGCTGCTCGCCGATGCTCTCCACCGCCGCGATCTCGTCCCAGAACACGTCGTTGGTGGCCACCATCTCAAGGTCGGCGTCATCGAGGATCGTGGCCACCTGAGAGAGCGGTTGCCGTGCCGGCGACTCCTTCACCAGGGCACCGCGGCGGAACCCCCGGCCTTCTGACCCAGAGTCAGATGCTCTACCCCCGAGGGCACCGGCCGCCAGTTCCATGTCACGGAGCCGGGAAGGGCCGCCCTCCAGCGCGCCGCGCAGGCGCTCCCAGACGTCGCCGGGAACCTGCGCCACGCCGGGAGCGTCCCGGGCATCGCGGAGTCTCTCCCGCGCGAGCTCGGCGATGCGGCCGCCCGCGCCCGGAATCTCGATCCCGTCCAGGAAACGCATCTGGTCCTCAGGGCTGTCCACGACCAGCCGGTAGCATCGCCGGGCGCGGCCACCGCGCACTTGGGCGATCCGCGTCATGACGTTGAAGCGCAACAGGAGCCGGGCGAGATCATCGATCAGCCGACGGTTCGAGGAGACGTAGTAAACGCAGGAGTCGCCTTCCACATCCCAGGAGATACAGCCACCGGTGCTCCAGAGATGACGCAGGAACAGCGCGACCTGGGTTCGGGGGGCAGAAAAGAACGCGGCGGGGACAGACTCCCTGGACGGATCATCGCTCAAGCGGCGAGCGTGCGCGATGACGTCCGCTTCTGTCATGGGTCGCAGGTCGATCGGCCCTGGGGTATGCCTGGGCACGGCAACGCGGGATCCGATGCGGAGGGCGCCCAGCGGATGCCATCCGTCGACAGTGAGGAACGGGTGGTTGGCCGTGGCTTGCACCTCGCGGCC
Organism: Actinomycetes bacterium; assembly: GCA_025964635.1. Classification (GTDB taxonomy): domain Bacteria; phylum Actinomycetota; class Actinomycetes; order Streptosporangiales; family Streptosporangiaceae; genus RYN-230. Next base: position 14,314 of record JAOPYP010000658.1, read on the forward strand.
GGAGCGGAGACGGACCCGGAACACCTCTTTGACCCCGCTGGGGAAGGCATGGGTTATCGTCCGCGGAATGAGCCGCAGCCTCTCGTCCAGCGACCAGACCGCGACGTCGCGCTCCCCGCTGGCCACCAGTTCGCCCAGCGTGACTTCGGCGCCGGTGTCGGCCCGCAAGATCCGGGTGTCCGCAGTCAGGCAACCGGATTCGCGCAGGTCGGAGAGGAGAGGCTTCTTGTCGTTGCGCTGCTCCGGCCCGCGGTTGAGCTGGGAGATCGCGATCACCGGGACGTCGATTTCCTTGGCCAGCAGCTTGAGGGACCGGGACATCTCCGACACTTCCTGCTGCCGGTTCTCCACCCGCTTGGGGGAGCTCATCAGCTGGAGGTAGTCGATGATCACCAGCCTGAGGCCCTGGCGCTGCTTCAGCCGCCGGCACTTGGCCCGGATTTCCATCATGGACATGTTCGGCGAGTCGTCGATGTAGAGCGGCGCGTCCACGACTTCGCTCATCCGCCGGGCCAGCGTGGCCCAGTCTTCCTCCCCCATCTGCCCGGTCCGCATGCTGTGCAGGGACACCCGGGACTCCGCGGACAGCAACCGCATGGTGATTTCGTTGCGGCTCATCTCCAGGCTGAAGATCACGGTCGGCAGACTGTGCTTAATGGCCGCAGACCGAGCCAAGTCCAGGGCCAGCGTGGAGTTGTGTGTAGGGACCATGCCGCCGCCCGCCAGGTACAACTGGTCGGCGTTGTCGACCTGGACGCACCGGACCGGCACGGATGGCACCTGCCGCACGTCCACGATGTAGCGCCACCGTGTGCGCTGCGGATAATGGCGCAGCCGCTCTTTGTGCCGCAATTCCTTGCGAGTCAGGCGGAAAACTTCGTCTGGAGTGGTGAAGTTGACCATGTAGCAGGTGGAGGACTCTTCGTGGCGTCCCTTGACCCGCTTCGTGGTCATAGAGCAGCGGTAGCCAAGGCTCAGGACGAGTTCGCGCACCCCTGTGGCGAGCCGCTTATTGGTGACCGCGAGCTGCACTGACCCGGTACTGGTGACGGTCCCGTCCGTGTCCAGGATCCCGGCGAGGAGCGCTCGCCGCTGGGCAATGGAGGCGCGCAGATACTGGGCCGGGATGTGCTTGTGCCCGAGCAGGCCCAGCGTCCGCAGTTCGGCCTGGACGCTGCCGTGCGCGAGCCAGCACCGGCCGCAGAGCCCAGTACCTGGCAGCTGTCCCGTCCTCGGCTCACCGCATCGGCGGCACGACGGCACCGGAACGGGCGGAGAGGAGAACCTCGCCTTCCCCCCGCACACGCGGCCACAGGTGCGCACCTGGTCGTTCTTGGGCGCGAACGCTTTGCCGCAGACGACACACGTGCGCTCCGCGACCTTCACGTCTTCTGCAGGGAAGGCCATACCGTAAAGGAGGCTGCCTGACTGCCGGACCGTGACCAGGCCGGACTTCTGCACCGCGGTGACTATCTCCGGATCGGCACTCGTGAAGCGGGCTGAATCCGTGTGGCCGTCACCGAGCCAGATCCCAAGTGCATAGGGAGGGATAGGCAGGTCCGCCTCAGGCAGCTGAAGGGGGCTCGCCAGTTGCACGGTGTGGTTGGGCCGGTGGTCAACGGTCGGGCAGCGCAGCGTGCTCGCGATCTGCTCGGTGGTGACCACCCGCGGGGGGACGGGGTTCGTGTAGTTCCGCTGGAAGCCCCTGGTCTGCGCGTCGTAGCGCCGAGCCGTGCGTGTCCAGGTGAGCCACTGGTGCTGGCCGTCGGCGACGATGACCTCGCCGTCGGAGAACTCCACCTCGTAACAGGGCCTGCCGTGCATCACGTCGGTGGCCGCGACGACGGCCACCGGGTGGCCATCGGCCCCCATGAGGCGGTCCCCAACCCGGACGTCTCCCATCGTCGTCCAGCCGTCGGGCGTGGCGAGCGGCGTGTCAAGGGCCAGGGCCTTGCCGATGGCAGGCCTGGCCGCGATGACGACCATCTGCCCGGCGTGCAGTCCGTTGGTGAGCGAGTCCAGGTCCGCGAACCCGGTGGGCACCCCGGTCATGTTCCCGCCGCGGCTGCCGATCGCCTCGATCTCGTCCAGGGCCCCGGGCATGATGTCGGACAGCGGCAGGTAGTCCTCGCTGACCCGGCGCTCGGTGACCCCGTAGACCTCGGCCTGGGCCCGGTCCACTAGTTCGTCGGCCTCACCGTCGCCGGAGTAGCCGAGCTGGACGATGCGGGTACCGACCTCGACCAGGCGGCGGAGGATGGCGCGCTCCCGGACGATCCGCGCGTAGTAGCCGGCGTTGGCCGCGGTGGGCACGGACGCGATGAGCGTGTGCAGGTAGCTGGGGCCGCCGACGCGGGCCAGCTCACCCCGCTTGTTCAGGAGGTCGGAGACGGTGACCGCGTCGGCGGGCTCGCCCCGGCCGTACAGTTCGAGGATGGCCTCGTGGATGATCTGGTGCGCGGGCCGGTAATGATCGTCGGGCCGGATGGTCTCCATCACGTCCGAGATCGCATCCTTGGACAGCAGCATCCCGCCGAGGGCGCATTGTTCCGCGGCCACGTCGTGCGGCGGCGTCCGATCGAAACCCTCTCCCCGAGGAGCGATTTCGGCCACGCTCACCAGCCATCACCTCCCCGTGAAGCAGAGCCCCCGGACCGTCGCCTTGCGCCGGCCTAACCCTGTTGTAGTCGCCCGGTCTGACAGTTTGGTGGCGGCTCGCGGGGACGTCCAATCGCGCTGTGCACAGGTCTGTGGACAGCCTGTGCAGACACGCCGCCGGCGCTGTGCGCAGCCTGGGGATACAGCTGGGGACGGAGCCACGCCCCGCCGTACCCGCATCGTCACTGCCTGCGGTTATGCCATCCACTGGATGTGTGCGGAAAAAAACCTTGGCGGTCATTTTCCGTCCACACGGGACGCCGAGTTATCCACATACGGAGGGTGACGTCAAACGTGAGATCCGGTGCTACCGCCCGCCGCGGCCCACCCCGGCGCGGGTGGCCGCGAGGCGGGACGGCGCGGGGTGGCGATCGGGGACCGGGCGGGCGGTGGGTCAGTCCGGGAAACAACCGGCGATCATGACCGCTGCTCCCCTAGGATCCGAGCATGTGTTCGATGACCGATCCGCGGCTGGCCATGATCGGAACGGCAATCGACGAACTCGCCGAGGCGGCCCGCGCCGAAGCAGCCCGGGACGGGGCCGCCAGCCTGGGCACCCCCGCTGATGCGGATACCTCGGACACCATGGCGGAGCGCGTAGCAGGCATCTGGGCGATGGTCGCGGACCTGGACCCGGGGCTGGCCCAGCGGCTGGCCCGGTACACGGATCAGGATCCGCAGACCACCACGCACGACTGACCGCCGTGTGCCGTCAACGGCAGCACACGGCGGTCGCCGGGCGGTAAGTGCGCCCGAGAACGACCAGCGGCCCCTCAGGCCCACCGGCCAGTACGGCCCGGTCAGGCCTCGTCAGGCCTCGGCGACTTCCACGTCGAGGGTGGCCGTCGCCTCGGGGTGGAGGCGCACCGTGACCTGGTGCGTGCCCACGGTCCGGATCGGCGTGGCGATCTCGATGCGCCGCCGGTCCAGCTCGGGGCCGCCGGCCGCACGGACCGCGTCAGCGATGTCCGAGGCGCTCACGGATCCGAACAGCCGCCCGGCGGCGCCCGCCCGGACCCTGATCCGCACCGTGAGGGCGGCCAGCTCCCGGGCCGCGGCCCGGGCGTCGTCCAGGCTGCGGATGTCCCGTGCGGACCGGGCCCGCCGGATCAGGTCGATCTGCTTCTCGGCGCCCCGGGTCCAGCGCATGGCCAGGCCGCGCGGGATCAGGTAGTTGCGCCCGTAGCCATTCTTCACCTCGACCACGTCACCCGGCGCGCCCAGGCCGGTCACCTCGTTGGTGAGGATCAGTTTCATCGGTGTGCCACTCATCAGCTTGCGGCCTTCCCCGTCCTCAACGTGCCGTGCTGGTGTACGGCAGCAGGGCCATCTCGCGGGCGTTCTTGATCGCCTTGGCGACGTCACGCTGGTGCTGGGTGCAGTTTCCGGTGACCCGCCGGGCCCGGATCTTGCCTCGGTCGGAAATGAACTTGCGCAGCAGCCCGGTGTCCTTGTAGTCCACGTAGGAGATCTTCTCCTGGCAGAACAGGCAGACTTTCTTCCTGGGCTTGCGGATAGGTGCTTTCGCCATCATGGTGCTCCTGAAGAGAGCCCCGCTTGCCGCGGGGATGGTTTGGTTTGCTTCTTAGTGGCGGTCTGGCGCGTGACGCACGAGCCTCAGCTCTCACGAACCGGGGCCCGCGACCCACCGACGGTGCCGGGGATCAGAACGGCGGCTCGTCGGACGACCCCTCGCCGCCGAACCCGGAGTCCGAGGCCCAGGGGTCATCGCCGCCACGGCCACCGGACGATCCACCATACCCGGCGGATCCGCCCTGGCCGCCGGCCTGACCGCCGCCCTGGCCGCCGCCGCCGGAGCCGCCGCCCGCACCGCCACCACCGCCGCCGCTACTGCCGAAGCCACCGCCTCCGCCGCCGGAGCGGTTGGACTTGGTGACCTTGGCCGAGGCGTTGCGCATGGAGGGGCCGACGTCATCGACCTCGACCTCGAAGACGGTGCGCTTCTCCCCTTCGCGGGTCTCGTAGGAGCGCTGGTGCAGCCGCCCCTGGACGATGACCCGCATGCCCCGCTGCAGGGACTCGGCCACGTTCTCCGCGGCCTGCCGCCACACGTTGCAGGTGAGGAACAGCGAGTCGCCGTCCTTCCACTCGTTCGACTGCCGGTCGAAGGTCCGCGGCGTGGACGCGATCCGGAAGTTCGCCACGGCCACCCCGGTCGGGGTGTAGCGGAGTTCTGGGTCGCTGACTAGATTGCCGACCACGGTGATCTGGGTATCGCCTGCCATCGGGTCCACTCCCGGTCGTTCAGAGGGTTCAGGTGCCGCAATCGTGCGGCCTGTGGTGAGGAGCGCTGCGGTCAGTGCTGCTCGGGACGCAGGATCTTGGTCCGCAGAACGGCCTCGTTGAGGCTGAGCTGCCGGTCGAGCTCGTGGACCGTGTCCGGCTCCGCGACCATGTCGACGACGGCGTAGATGCCGTCCGACTTCTTCTCGATCTCGTAGGCCAGCCGGCGCCGGCCCCACACGTCAATCTTGTCGACCGAGCCGCCCCCGGTCTTGACGACCGACAGGAACTGGTCGAGGGAGGGCTGGACGGTCTGCTCTTCGAGAGACGCATCGAGGATGATCATCATCTCATAGCGGCGCATGCTGGAACATGCCTCCTCTGGACTACGCGGCCACGGTCTCTCCGTGGCAGGAGGGGCCGCGACGCTGCCGGTGCAAAACCCGGTACCCGTAGCGGCTGAGCCAGCCTACCAGGGCGGGCCGACAGGCTGGCTCATGATTCCGGCGCCCCCAGAGCGGGAAAGAGCCCGGACAGGACCATTACCGGGCTCGATGTCCAAGGGGGTGGCCGTAGTGCCCCGAGCTACCGGAGCCGGAATGACACAGGCGGCCGGGACAGCAGTGTCCCGAACCACGGGGCCCGGAGCCGCCGTCCGGGGGCGCGCCCGCCCGCGGCTGCCGCACCTCACGCTGAACGACGATGGCCAGCGGCACCCGATGGAGAACTCGCTGAGCCTCTTCACTCTGGTGGCGGGCATCATCGCGTGCGTCCTGGGCTTCCTCGCCATGCAGCAGGGCACCGGGGCCTGGGCGCATGTCGGGGCGACGTGGCTCGGGCTGATCACGCTTGTTATCGGGCTGCCCGCGCAGCTGTTCTCGGCGACCCGGTCGGAGCGGATGCTGATCGTGACCGGCCTGGTGGCCGCGTTCGTCGGTGTCTGCCTGGGGCTGGCGCACGGCGGCCTGCTGCCCTGATTCAGCCGCACGGGTCCTGCCGCACGGGTCCGGCCGCACTGATCTGGCCCCACGGCGGTTCCGGCCCGGCGCTCCGCCCGCCGCGCGGGCCGGCCGGAGTTCTTCCCTGCCCGCCCCGCGCCCTCCGCTCATGCGCCGCAACGAAAACCGTGCGCGGCTAGTCTCGTGGCATGGTGAGCATCGGACCCCATGTCCATGACGAAGACCCCGTGCCCGCGGCGGTCGGCACGAAGTCCCACGTGGTTCAGTTCTTCCTGGGCGACCCGCAGGGCTGGGCGGACCCGAAGTTCCCCGGTGGTGACGCGGGCGCGCTCCGCGACGCCCTCGCCGCGGCGGACGTGCGGGCGTTCATCCACGCCCCGTACCGGATCAACGTGGCCAGCACCAACAACCGGATCCGGATCCCCAGCCGGAAACTGCTCGGCCAGCAGCTCGCGGCGGCCGCATCCATCGGCGCGCAGGGGCTGATCGTGCACGGCGGCCACGTGACTGCCGACGCCGACGTGTCCGAGGGTTACGAGAACTGGGCCAAGGCGGTGGCCCGGATCGACCGGCCGGTGCCGATGCTGATCGAGAACACCGCGGGCGGCGATCAGGCCATGGCCCGCGGCCTGGACGGGGTGGCCCGGCTGTGGGACGCGATCGCCGGCGCGGGCGGGCCGGGCGAGGTGGGGTTCTGCCTGGACACCTGCCACGCGTTCGCGAGCGGGGAGGAGCTGTCCGGGATCGTGGACCGGGTCAAGGCGGTCACCGGCCGGATCGACCTGGTGCACTGCAACAACTCGCGGGACGAGTTCGGCTCGGGCCGGGACCGCCACGCCGGGATGGAGAAGGGCACCATCGACCCCGCGGTGCTGGCCGACCTGATCCGGGCGGCCGGATCCCCGGTCATCTGCGAGACGCCCGACCCCGCCGCCGACATCGACTGGCTCCGCGCCCACATTGCTGGCGCCAGCTGACCAGTCCCGGCGGCCCCCGTCGCGCGGCACGACCGTTAACGAGCGAGGTTGATTGTGCCTGTTCCGGCACACCGCGCCGACGCTGAGCTCAGCGGGCGGACGCGGGCGCGGCAGGCTGGGCGCTGCGGCGCGGGCCGAGTTTGAGCACCACGCGGTCGGGGGCGCCGGACAGCACGCCGCCCGCCGGGTCGTCGGCCCCGCCGGCGCGCACCACGTCGTGAGCGGGCTGCAGGATGTCCCGCACCACCAGACCGCACAGCAGCAGCACGGCGGCGAACCGGGCGACGAGCGCGGTGAAGTACAGCCCGGTGCCGATGCCGCCGACCCCGATGAACGAGGGCCCGGCCACCGACACCGTGATCAGGTAGGCCCAGATCGCAAAGAAGTAGCCCACCTCCGCGACCTGCCACAGCAGGTAGGCGCCGAGCCGCGGCCGGGCCAGCACGACCAAGGGGGCCAGCCAGACCACGTACTGGGGTGACCAGACCTTGTTGGACAGCAGGAACGTGGCCAGGGTGAGGAAGAACAGCTGCGCCACGCGCGGCCGCCGCGGCGCGCCGAGGGCGAGCAGCACGATGAGCACGCAGGCGACCAGGAACACGCTTGCCGAGATGATGTTGATGGTGCTCACGCTGCTCGTGCCGACCAGCGGCCAGTGCTCCGTCTCGAAGAAGTACCAGATCGAGCCCCAGTCGGCTGAGCGCGTGTCGCTGAGCCGGTAGAAGCGGGCCCAGCCCGCCGGGGCCGCGATCATCACCGGCACGTCCACCACCAGCCACGCGATCGCCGCGGACCCGAGCGTGACCCAGAACTCGCGCATCCGGCCCGCGCGCAGGCACAGCAGCAGCAGCGGCCCGAAGAACAGCAGCGGGTAGAACTTGGTCGCCACGGCCAGGCCGAGGAAGACGCCGGCCAGCACGCAGCGGCGCGCCGCCCAGGCCGCGATCCCCGCCATGGCCAGGCCCATCGCGATGAGGTCCCAGTTGATGAACGCGCCCAGGATGACCGCGGGGGCCAGCGCGACGCCCAGCGCGGTCCACCGGCGGGAGCGGCCCGCGAGGTAGGCGGTGGCCAGCACGCCGACCACCGCGAACACGGTCAGCAGGAGGAGGGTGAGGTCGAAGAACTCCCGGCCCCGGGTGAACGGGTTGCTGATGGGCCGGACCAGCCAGGCCACGAGCTGCATGGCCCCGCCGATGAGCACGGGGTACTCCACCGGGTGGTCGACGTAGGGCACCTTGCCCGCCGACAGTCCCTCCCCGAAGTAGAGCGGGTAGATGTCGGTGTAGCAGTGCGCCTGGAACTGCGACAGGTACCCGTTCCAGGCCCCGGCCCGGCACGCCCACTTGTTGGTTAGCGCCAGCCCGGAACCGAGCAGCGCGGCCGTGACCAGGGCCGTCCCCGACCCGGCGAGCAGCGCGAGCCGCGCCGCGCCGGGCCGCTGCCCAGCCTCCGGTTCCTGGCCAGCCAGGCCGGTGTCTCCGTCTGTCACCCACGCTCCGTCATCGGCTGTCGGGTCCCGGTGATTGTGCCCTCGCCGGGACCCCGGCTACCCGATCGTCGATCGCTGCTTGCCGAGGGTGGGAGTGGTGGTCGGGAA
>JAOPYP010000669.1 GCA_025964635.1 Actinomycetes bacterium
GGCGGACAGGGCCGCGCCGGACCAGGCCAGGCTGGCCCGGAGGCGGCGGGACCGGCAGGTCTTGAGGATCAGGATCAGGAGCAGCGGCCACAGCAGGTAGAACTGCTCCTCGATGGCCAGTGACCACAGGTGCTGCAGCGGCGGCGGCGGCCCGAACTGCGCGAAGTAGGAGTGGTGCGCCAGGGCCTGCCACCAGTTGCTGGAGTAGGTGACGGCGGCGAGCAGCGCCGACCGCAGCGCGGCCAGCTGGGCCGGCTCGATCACGGCCGTGGCCGCGGTCACCGCGACGAGCAGCACCGCCACGGCGGGCAGCAGCCGCCGCGCCCGCCGGGCCCAGAACCCGGCCAGGTCCAGGTGTCCGTGCCGGTCCCACTGGGCGGCCAGCAGGTCGGTGATCAGGTAGCCGCTGAGAACGAAGAAGACGTCCACCCCGAGGAATCCCCCGGGAAAAGCGGGCAACTGCTCATGAAAGGCAATAACCGCCATAACGGCCAGACCGCGCAACCCGTCCAGACCCGGCCGTCGTCGGGCGGCCTGATCGGATGTCGTGCCTTTCGCGGCATGTGTCGTCACAGCGCTGATCCCCCCCGGCTCACAGCAATGTTCAGAGTCCTCGCCCGTTCAATGGGGGAAGAAACGCCGTGAGAGGTAATAGGCGGGAACAGATTTGGCGGGTGTGCGTAAACCCGCCGTCCCGGCCGCAGCGTGCGGACCGGCCGGGAGTGGCGGTTACTGGTCTTCCGACACCGCGGTGAGCTGGTCGTCGGCGAACCGGAGGGTGAGCCGCTCCCCGGCCGGGACCTGCGCGGCCGAGCGCACGACGCTGCCGTCGGGACGCTGCACGATGGCGTACCCGCGGCTCAGGGTGGTGGCGGGGGACAGGGCCAGCAACCGGGCCCGCACGTGCGACACGTCGTCCCCGGCCCGGTCCAGCGTGGCGGCCAGCCGCCGCCGGGCTCGCTCGGTGAGCCCGGTGACCAGTTCCTGGCGCCGCTCGATCTCCCGGACCGGCGAGGCGAGCGCGGGCCGGGACCGCAGGTCGGCCAGCCACGCGCTCTCGCGCTCCATCCGCCCGGTGAGGCAGCGGCGGGCCCGGCCGCGCAGCTGGCTGATGAGCGCGAACTGCTCGCTCACGTCCGGCACGATGCGCCGCGCGGCGTCCGTGGGCGTGGACGCCCGCACGTCCGCGACCAGGTCGAGCAGCGGCGTGTCCTGCTCGTGCCCGATCGCGCTGACCACCGGGGACTTCGCCGCCGCCACGGCCCGGATCAGGTCCTCGTCGGAGAACGGCAGCAGGTCCTCGATCGAGCCTCCGCCCCGGGCGATGACAATCACGTCCACCGACGGGTCGGCGTCCAGCCGGTGCAGCGCGTCGACGACCTCGCCCACCGCGTACTGTCCCTGGACGGCCACCGGCTCGACCCGGAACTGCACGGCGGGCCACCGATGGGCGGAATTGCGCAGCACGTCCTTTTCGGCCGCCGAGTCACGCCCGCAGATCAGGCCGATCTTGCCGGGAAGAAACGGCAGCGGGCGCTTGCGCTCGGCCGCGAAAAGCCCTTCCGCGGCCAGGGCCCGGCGGAGCCGTTCCAGCCGGGCCAGCAGTTCGCCGATGCCGACGGCGCGGATTTCGGTGGCGGAAAGGGAGAAAGAGCCCCGGTTGGTGTTGAAGTCGGGTTTCGCCCAGACCAGCACCCGGGCGCCCTCCGCGGGAGGCGGGTCGGTGGCGTCCAGCACCGTGCGCGGGCATACGACGCGCACCGAGACCGCCGCCACCGGGTCACGCAGGGTCAGGAACACCGTGCTGCCGCGCCGGGTGAGCTCGGCGATCTGGCCTTCGACCCAGACGCGGCCCAGACGGCTGATCCACTCGCTGGTCAGCCTGAGGATGGTGCGCACCGGGACTGGTGCTTCGGGTGAGGTGTCGAGGGCCATGGCGGTGGGCTGCGGTGGATTCCGGCTGGATGCGGCCGGGTGAACCAGCCTCAGCTGCCTTCGCTGAGCTTGGTGATCCGGCGTTCGAACATGGTGATCATGGCGGGGCGGCCTTCGTGGGCCTTCTCGTAGTCGAGCAGGACCTCGACCTGGGTCGTGTCCAGCACCCGCAGCCGGGCCCGCAGCGAAGCCACCGTGAGCTGGTCGTAGTTAGGGACGGGCAGCGTCTCGCCAGCGGGTGCCGGGGCGGGCTCGGCCGGGGTGAGGCCGGCCCCGCCGGGGGCCGGCGCATCCGGGGTGAGGTCGGCGGGAACGGGCACATCGGCGGGGTGGGGCGGGTCGGCGATGAGGTCAGCGGAGGCCGGCACGTCAGCGGTGAGGCCGGCCGGGACCGGCACGTCAGCGGTGAGGCCGGCCGGGGCCGGCGCGCCGGGGGCAAGGTCGGCCGGGGAGGTCGCGGACGTCCCGGCCAGCGGGGGCTCGGGGGAGGCGGGCTCAGCCGGGACCGACACGGCCGGGACTATCTCGGTGGGGGTGTACTCGGCGGCAGCGGGAGCCGGCTCCGCGGTGGCCTGACTGACTGGCCCGGGGACGGCCAGGTCCTCGTCCTGCTCCTCTTCCCCATCGAGCAGCCTGACGTTCCCCGTCTTGTCCAGCGACCGCCACCGCGCGGTCTCCGCGTCCTGGGCCTCGGCCGCGGTCGGTGCGGCGTGCGTGGCCGGGGGCGCCGGGGCCTGAGGTGCCGGGGCCTGAGGTGCCGCGTCCTGGCCCTGCTCCGACGACTGGGCCGCCGTGGCGTCGCCGCTGCCGGGGGGTTGCCCGGTGGCCCGCGCCCGGAGCCGGTCCGCGACCAGCAGGAGCTGGCCGATGGTGGCGAATATCGTCCGCAGCGCCTGCGCAGGGACTTCCTTCAGACGGTCACTGACCTGCGGCAAAGGCATCTCGATCGTTCTCCTCGGGTGTCCCGGCGTGATGGGCTCCGGCGGCCCGCACGACCCCACGGCGCCGGCCTGCCGGGCGTTCCGACCCCGGCGGCGCAGCGTGGTCCGCGACAGGCACAGTCGTATCAGATCGAGCATGACACTGTCACGGGCCGCTGCCCGGGACAATTGGTGCTTCCGTGGCGGCAATCAGTTCAGTGAGGCGGGCGGCCCGCCCGCAGTAAGGCGGGGCGGCCAGCCGGAGGCCCGGGCTGGCGGCTGGCCCGGTTGTGGGGAGCCGGCCTGGCATCGGGCGCGCCGGGCTCAACTACCATAGGGGACATGCCCGCGACTACCCGACGCGTACTGCTCGCTAAGCCCCGCGGTTACTGTGCGGGGGTTGACCGGGCCGTTCAGGCCGTCGAGACGGCCCTCGAGCGCTACGGTGCCCCGGTCTACGTGCGTAAGCAGATCGTCCACAACACCCATGTGGTCCGTGAACTGGAGACGCGCGGGGCGATCTTCGTGGAGGAGGCCGACAGCGTCCCCGAGGGGGCGGTGGTGGTCTTTTCCGCCCACGGGATCTCACCCGAGGTGCGCGAGGAGGCCAAGCGCCGCGGCCTGCGGACCATCGACGCCACTTGCCCGCTGGTTACCAAGGTGCACAACGAGGCCAAGCGGTTCGCGGCCCAGGATTACGACATCCTCCTCATCGGCCACGAGAACCACGAGGAAGTGGTGGGCACGACCGGGGAGGCGCCGGGCCGCATTCACCTGGTGGACGGGCCCGACGGCGGCGCTGACGTGCAAGTCCGTGACCCCTCCCGGGTGGCCTGGCTGTCGCAGACCACGTTGTCGGTGGATGAGACCATCCAGACGGTGACGGCGCTGCGCGAGCGTTTCCCGCAGCTGGCCGACCCGCCCAGTGACGACATCTGCTACGCCACCCAGAACCGCCAGACCGCGGTCAAGCAGATCGCCACCGGCGCGGACGTGGTGATCGTCGTGGGTTCGGCGAACTCGTCGAACTCGGTCCGCCTGGTCGAGGTGGCCCTCGACGCCGGGGCCCCCGCCGCTTACCTGGTCGAGGACGCCACGGCGATCGACCCGGCCTGGCTGGACGGGGTGCAGACGGTCGGCGTGACCAGCGGTGCCTCTGTTCCTGAAGAACTCGTGAGCGGGGTGCTGGAGTACCTGGCCGGACGCGATTTCCCCACCGTCGAGGAGGTCGAGGCGGTCGAAGAGCGGCTCGTCTTCGCGCCGCCCCCGGAGCTGCGCCGCAGCGCTCCGCGCTGACGCCTGGAGTCCGCCGAGGTTAGCGGGCTCGTCGCGAGCCGGGCCGGGAGCGTGCGCGGCTGGCTGTGGCCCGGGAACTGCCCGGGCGCGGCCGCGCGAGATCAGGCCGCAATTCACGACGCAGGTCAGCGACGCACTGGGGCAGGCCACGCACCCAGGCGACGATCAGGGACAGGACGACCCCGGCGAACAGCCAGGGCGCGACGTTCGCCAGGGTGAGCGCCGTTCCCTCAACCGTCGAGATAATCGCGCTGCCCTTCGCGGTGAGCGCCTTGACGCAGATGAGCGCGAAGAAGAAGAGCAGCGGCGGGCTGACCGTGACCGTGAGCAGATCCCGTCGTTTGGTGTACCAGGCCGCTCCCACGCTGCCGATCACGAAGCTCGCGCCGGCCAGCACGCCCCACTGGAGCCAGCTGGCTATCAGGAGGATGAAGAAGAACAGTACGAGCATTCCCGCGACCGCACCGCGGCCGGTCAGGGCGACCGGGGCACGCCCCCCGGCGGGACCCCGCTCCCGGTCCGTGTCCGGCTCGGCGTACGGGTCGTGCTCGGCAGGCAGGCCGCGCTCGGCGGCCGGGTCGCGCTCGGCCGACGGGTCGCGCTTCACGGCGTCCGGCGGCCATTCCCCGCCCACCCCGGGGTCGGCGGGTGGCCCGGCCACCTCCCAGGGACGCCCGGCGACGGGGGCGTCGATCCGCCCAGCGGCCCAGGGATTCGCGGTATTCCGGGCCGGGCCGGAGCGGCTCAGCCCCGGGCGGCCCCGGGGCCAGGACGCGTCGGGCCGTGGCTGGGACACCCTTGTGCTCCCTCCCCGGCGCTCCGATGCCGATGACGGCGTCGCTGGCCACGGTACCCCGGCCTGGCGCCCGATCTGGTCCATTGACACGCCCGGACGCGGGCCAGGAGTTCGTGTCCTCGAGCGCCGGGTAATGCTTTGGTCACGCGTTTGACCAGGGGAGCCTTTCTCCGTTAGTCATGCGGTCCGGTGATCATCCGGACGGAAACATCAGCCCGCCGGGTCAGCGGTCTCCCCTTCCTCGTTGTGCTCGTCGGCCGGGCGGCCGAAACGGTCCAGCGCTATCCCGAGCACCGCGACCATGATCCAGAAGAACGAGGCGAGCTGGGCGGAGACGAGCGCGACCGGGATGGAGAGCAGGAAAACCACCGGAATGCGCGCTACGCGCAGCGCGATGTAACGGCGCACCGCAGGGGACGTCCCGGGCACCAGGAGATCCCTGGCCCGGCTCGCGTAGACCCAGATGGCCAGCTCAGTGAGCCCGGCGCAGGAAATGCACACCGCGTAGAAGATCGCCGAGACCCGGTCCGGCCCGTTCCCGCCGAGCAGCGAGGTGGGGTAGGGCAGGAACGCCACGATGCCGAGAAAGAGCAGGTTGATGGCGATCACGGGCCGGTCGAGCACGGCGATGTAGCGGAAGACCGAGTGGTGTCCCATCCAGAACAGCCCGATCACTGCGAAACTGATGCCAAAGCTCAGAATGTGCGGTTCGGCCGCCCTGAGCTCGCTGGCGGGATATTTGAGCCCGGGGACCCGGATGTCGATCACCAGCAGCGTGATCGCGATGGCGAAGATGGCGTCGCTGAAGAACAGCACCCGGTCGTACTCCAGGTGACCGGACCGGGCCAGCATGCTTAGCCGGGGTGGGACGGGCTTAGCTTGCTGCGCCATTGCGTCCCGGCATCGCCATCACGGTCCCGGGCGTCTCGTCAGCGCGGGGAAACTCAGGCCGTTCCGGGCTGGCCCGCCCAGGCTCAGGAGGATCCGCTTGCGCGGGAACCGTGAATTCCGCAGCGCAGGATTCCGGCGCGGACGGCTCCAGGGCGGGCGATTCGGGCCCGGACGATTCGGGGGCGGGCGATTCGGGGGCAGCCAGTCCCGCGGGTGGCAGTTCCCGGGCGGACGGTTCCGGTCTGGCCAGTTCGGCGGCGAGTTCCGGGGCGACCAGTTCCGGGGCGACCAGTTCCGGGGCGGACAGGGTCCTGGCGGCTTCCTCGACGAGCATGGGGGTCTCGAGGTCCCCGTCCACGACGCCGAGCTGGTTCAGCTTGCGCGCGCTGACCAGGACCCGGGTCTCCAGCGAGCCAACCGTCTGGTTGTAGGTGGTGACCGCGGAGGTGAGGGCGCGGCCGAGCCGGTCTACGTTCCGGCCCAGGCTGGAGATCCGCTCATAGAGCTCACGGCCCAGGTCGAAGGCGGCCCGGGCGTTCTCGGCCAGCGCGTCCTGCTGCCACGCGTACTGGGCGGTCCGCAGCATCGTGACCAGCGTGGTGGGCGTGGCAATGTGCACCTTACGGGCCATCGCGTGCTCCAGCAGCGCCGGATCGTGCTCCAGCGCCGGGGCCAGGAAGGCCTCACCGGGGATGAACAGCACGACGAACTCGGGCGCCGGGCTGAGCGTGGCCCAGTACGACTTCGCCGCGAGCTGGTCCACGTGCGCACGCAGGTGCCGGGCGTGCGCATCCAGGCGTGCCGAGCGGACTACCTCGTCGGCGGCCTCCGCCGCCTCCAGGTAGGCGGCGAGCGAGACCTTCGAATCGACCACGATGTTCTTGCCGCCGGCCAGCCGCACCACCATGTCGGGGCGGTACGTGCCCTCGGCGGACTGCACGGTGACCTGCTCGTCGAAGTCGCACCGCGGGGCCATTCCGGCCAGTTCCACCACCCGACGCAGCTGCATCTCGCCCCACCTGCCGCGGGCTTCCGGCCGCCGTAGGGCGGTCACGAGGGCCTGCGTCTGGGTCCGGAGATCGTCGGAACTCTGCCGGGTGATCTTCATCTGCTCGGCCAGGGCCGCATGAGACAGATGCCGTGCTTCCTCGGTCTCCCGCAGCTGGGCCTCCACCTTGGCCAGCGTGTCCCGCAGGGGCTGGACCAGATGCTCGACCGCGGCGCGGCGGCTCTCCAACTCACCCGCGGCCCTGGCGTTGGCGGCGCTGAGCCTGCCCTCGGCCATCTCCAGGAACATCGTGGCGCTGCGGTCGAGCGCCTGGGCCGACATGGCCTGGAAGCGCTCGGCCAGCTGGCCGTCGATCAGCGCGGCCCGGTCCTGGGCGGCGCGCTCCATGATGGCCGCCCGGTCCTGGGCAGCTCGCGCCCGCTCCTCCGCCGCGCGGGCCTGCCCGGTCAGGTCGGCGGTCATGCTGGCCAGCCGGCCTCGGGCGTACAGGTAACCGATCGTGGCACCGACCACGGCACCCAGCGCGAGTAGGGCGAACATCCAGAAGACGTCCATGGCCTGTCATGGTGGCAGTGGCCACTGACAGTTTCCGGTCCGACACGCCTGGCCCGGGCAGCCGGGTCAGGGCCGCGCCCGGTGGGTTCACCCCGTGACCCGCTCTAGACTCGCGCAGGTGAGTCTCTCGATCGGCATCGTCGGCCTGCCCAACGTCGGCAAGTCCACCTTGTTCAACGCGTTGACGAGAGCCAGCGCGCTGGCCTCCAACTACCCGTTCGCGACTATCGAGCCGAACGTGGGCATCGTGGGCATTCCTGATGCACGGCTCGCGGTGCTGGCCGGGCTCTATGACTCGGCCCGGATCGTGCCCGCCACCGCGCGCTTCGTGGATATCGCCGGCCTGGTCCGCGGCGCGTCCCAGGGCCAGGGGCTGGGCAATCAGTTCCTGGCGCACATCCGCGAGACCGACGCGATCTGCCAGGTGGTCCGGGTGTTCGCCGATCCGGATGTGAGCCACGTCGATGGCGACGTATCGCCCGCGCGCGACATCGACACCGTGGCCACCGAGCTGATCCTGGCCGACCTCCAGACCCTGGAGAAGGCGGTTCCCCGCCTCGTTAAGGAAGCGAAGTTCGCCAAGAACCCGGAACGTCAGCGGATGGCTGATGCCGCCGTGGCCGCACAGCAGCTGCTGGACGGCGGCACCACCCTGTTCGCCGGGGCGGCTGCGGCCGGCATTGACCTGGCTGACCTGCGCGACCTTCACCTGCTGACCGCGAAGCTGTTCCTCTACGTGTTCAACATGGATGAAGCCGGGCTGGCGGACGAGGAACTGCGGGCCAAGCTGGCCGCGCAGGTCGCCCCGGCCCAGGTGATCTTCCTGGACGTCAAGACCGAGGCGGAACTGGCCGAACTGCCCGAGGATGAGGCGGCGGAAATGGCGGCTGAGCTCGGCATGGGGGAGCCGGGGCTGAACCGGCTCGCGCACGCGGGGTTCAGCGCCCTGGGCCTCATGACGTTCCTGACCGCGGGGCCGAAGGAGGTTCGTGCCTGGGAGATCCTGGCCGGCGCGACCGCCCCGGAGGCGGCGGGCGTCATCCATACCGACTTCCAGCGCGGCTTCATCAAGGCGGAAGTGGTGGCGTTCGACGACCTCGTGGCGGCCGGATCGCTCACTGCGGCCCGCGCCGTCGGCAAGGTCCGCATCGAGGGCAAGGACTACGTGATGCGCGACGGCGACGTCGTCGAGTTCCGCTTCAACGTGTAGTCGTGTTCCGTTCTGACATCAGGGCGCCGTCGACGACTGTCCGCACCGCTCGAGATGTGGCATCATTGAGAGCATCAGATGATGCGATTCTAGATGCGGAGGCCTCGGTGAGGACCACGGTGACCATCGATGACGAGCTCTTGGCGCGCGCGACTGAATTGACGGGTATCACGGAGAGGTCCGCGCTCTTGCGCGACGGGCTGGAAACCTTGATCCGTGTGGAGAGCGCCAAGCGCCTGGCGGCCCTAGGCGGCTCGGACAGCCACGCAACTGCGGCGCCGCGTCGGCGGGACGGCGCCAAGTGATCCTGGTCGACACCTCGATCTGGATCGACCACTTCCATGCCTCCGAGCCTTCACTCGTTGCGTTCCTCTGTGACAACCAGGTCGGATGTCATCGTGCTGTGATCGAGGAACTGGCGCTCGGGTCGATCAAGCAACGCGACCGTGTGCTGGCCCTCCTTGAGAGTCTCCAGGGGTTCCCGGTCCTGACGCATGAGGAAGTGATGGCGCTGGTGGATGGGCGTCAGCTCTGGGGGCGTGGACTGAGTGCGGTGGATGTCCACCTGCTCGGCTCCGTCATGCTGGTCGGCGGAGCACGGCTGTGGACGCGTGACAAGCGCTTGCTCACGGCATGTCGGGACAGTGCAGCCGCTTATGTCGAAGAGCCTTGAGGCACGTCGGGGTCCGGCGCCCCGCACATGCGTATCGGTGGCGGAACGTGGTCGAGTTCCGCTTCAACGTCTGAACGTCAGACCCGTCTGCTCTCGGAAGGGTTGCGTCCGGCCCTGACCGAGGCGATCACCTTCTACCGGTCCGGGGCTGGCGATGCGAAGTACGTCGAACTGGAAGATGAGCCCGGTTTCATCAGCGAGTACCGGATGCGAGGGCCCGCGTGAGTTCGCCTGGGCCCTCCGGGGGCTGGCCGGCCGGCCCGGTCGTGAGCTGGTCTTCGTCGCCCGCGGCCGGGCTGAGTTGCCACCGGAACGCGAATCTACGTAGGCGATTCCCGGAACGCCAGGTTGCCAATGCGGTGTGCGACAGTGGGCTGTGGGTAGGCAGTGAGATTCCGTGGCTTCTGTGGCTCGATAAGCCGGATGATTTGCGGCCGCTAAGGGCTGGCAGAGGTAGCGTTTTAGTAGACCGATGAAGGCCGCAGCCGGACGGCAATCCGGCCGATCCCTCCGGCTGATGGCCGCGCGCGCCAAGGCACCCGGATGGCTGCGCGACACGGGCGTCGCGGTACTCGCCCAAGCCGTCAGATCCCGCTAAGATGCATCGTAAGGCATCGGGTGCAACTATTTTGTCGTGTGTTGCGGGGCAAGCTGACAGCGGTCTACCGAGAGTTCCCAGCAAAGCTGCGTATCGACATCGTCGCAGGTCAGAGACCCATGCTGGCCAATCGTCGTACCCTCACGGTGGTCAATGGGCGGTTGGATTGCTCGTGTGTCCAGCGCTGGGCCTCGCGAAAGGGGCTCCCGGCCCGGCAGGTTATGGCGCAGAATAGGGCGATAGACGGCATAGGAAGGCACCGCAACTCATTGCTGCGCGTGCGCAGAAACGGGCGGAGGTGCGATGGTTCGCCGGTCAACCGTTGATCGCAGTCCGCATTCGGCTGAGCACGGACTGGGCTACGAAGCGGAGACCGAGCATTCCGGGCGCGATCAGACCGGGCGCCAGCGCACGCGGCGGACCTGGGGGGGTGCGGGCGGCCGCTGGCTCGTCTGGCTCTTCCGTGCTATCGCCTGGGCCGTCTTGCTGCTCATCGGGTACCGCGGTGTCGTGGCGATCGTGTCCGGCGAGTCCGGCACGGGACAGCCAGCCCCGGCCACGTCCGCGCCTGCGGCGGCCAGCGGCTTCCCGGTCACTCTCGCGGATGCCTATGCCATGCAGTTTGGCCAGGTGTACCTGAACTACAACCCGGGCGATGCGGCGCAGCGTGCCGCTCACCTCGGTGACTTCCTGCCGAGCGGATCGGACCCGCAACTCGGCTGGAACGGCCGGGGTACGTCGCAATTGCAGTCCGAAGTAGTGGCCGCCACCAATGTGCAGGATGCTCAGCACGGCGTGGTGACCCTGCTGGCCAGGGTCAATGGCCAGTTGATGCAGCTCGGGGTGCCCGTCTACGCGTCCTCAAGCGGGCTGGTCATTTCCAGCGCGCCCGCGTGGTTGCCGGCGCCAGCGCGGGCTGCCTTGCCCTCGGCCGCGCCCGCGGGTTCGGATCCCGCTACCCAGGCCGTGCTGATGAACCAGCTTCCGGCGTTCTTCCAGGCGTATGCCAGCGGCAATCAGGTGACCCTGGGCCGGTTCCTGGCCCCTGGTACATCGCTGACCGGGCTTAACGGCGCGGTGAATTTCCAGTCCATCGCTAACATCAGCGTCCCACCTGGCGGCGGCACTCGCCATATCATTGCCACCGTCGTCTGGAGCGTTCCCGACCGGAACACAGCAGGCCAGATCACCAAGGGCGGCCCGCCTGCCCAGCTCCAGATGGGCTACGCGCTTACCGTCGTGAAGCAGAACGGGACCTGGTACGTCAGGGACATCAGCGCGGCAACCGCGTCACCGGGGTCGCCGTGACCCAACTTCGATGGCCGCACGCCCCCGCCCGGCCAGGCATGATCCCCCATAACCCGGAGTAGATCGATGTCGTTCCAATCGCTCATCATCGCGGCCCCGTCGTCGCTCAGCACTACGGGTCTCGTGAACTACTTGCAGGGGCTGTTCGGTCCCCTGTTCCTCGGGATCGTCGGGATCGTGGCCCTGTTCTTCTTGTTCACTCGGGAAATCATCCGGTTTGTGCAGTTCCTCGTGCTCGCCGTCGCGATCGCGGTGGTCTTCTACACCCCGAGCATCGTGCAGACGCTCGCTCAGGGCATCGCGAACGCGCTCGGCGTCCACTGATCTCCGCCCAGGCCGGAAGGAGAGCACCCGGTGGACTTGCCCACCTACACCAGCATCTGGCGCATTGAAAAGCGGCTCTACAAGCTGTACGACTTCAGGCTCCCGATGCCGGTCCCGGTTGGCCAGATCGCTGTTTTCGCCGCGATCACGGTGCCCTACGTGATCCTGCTGACCATCCTCGGGCTCCCCTTCAACCACACCCTGTTCTGGCTGTATGTGCTGCCGCCGGGCGTGATCACCTGGCTCGCCACGCGGCCGGTGCTGGAAAGCAAGAGGCTCCCTGAGCTGGTCATTTCCCAGGTGCGATACCTGGGCGAGCCAGGTATCTGGTGCCGGATGGCTCCGCTGGCGGAGAAAGACGAGATCGTCGTGATCGGCAAGGTCTGGCGCCGGGACGAGAAGCGTCTCCGGTCGCCAGCCGAGGCCCCGGCGCTGGCCCCGGCAACCGCCCGGCGTCCGGCCCCGGCCCGGGTGCGGCCGACGGCGCGCA
>JAOPYP010000450.1 GCA_025964635.1 Actinomycetes bacterium
CGTAGCCCTCGCGGGCGCGGTCACCGCCGGTTCCCTGATCAGCACCGCGCAGGCCTCGCCGGAGCTGCCGCTGCGCACGCCCGCGCAGCTGCTCGCCTCGGTGGCCGGCCGGGACGCGCCGCCGCCCCCCCTGACCGGGCCCGTGGTCGAGACGGCGTCGCTTGGCCTCCCGCAGCTGCCAGGCACCAGCAACCAGAACTCCATCACGTCGCTGCTGGCCGGGTCGCACACGATCAAGGTCTGGTACGCCGACCCCCAGCACATCCGGCTCGCCGTGCCGGTGCAAATGAGCGAGACCGACGTGATCCGCGCCGGGCGCCAGGTGTCGGTCTGGCAGAGCAGCTCGAACACGGTCACGCGGATGCAGCTGCCGGCCAAGGCCAGCGCGGCTGACTCGCACGCGAACGCGGTCCCCTCCCAGGTGCCCCTCACCCCGCAGCAGGCGGCCAGCCAGGCCCTCAAGGCGGTCGGGCCGAGCACCGGGGTCACCGTCGACCGCACCGTGACCGTGGCGGGCCAGCCCGCCTACCAGCTGGTGCTCTCGCCCAAGTCCAGCAGTTCGCTGATCGGCCGGGTCAGCATCGCGATCGACGCGACCAGGAACGTGCCGCTGCGGGTCCAGGTGTTCGCCCGCGGCGCGGCCAGCCCGGCCATCCAGGTCGGCTACACGTCGATCTCGTTCGTCAAGCCGGCCGCGGCCAACTTCAACTTCAGCACGCCGGCCGGGGCCAAGGTCAAGGTGGTCAGCCCGCCCGGCGGCTCATCGAGCCACATGGCCAAGGGCACGAAGGCGAGCGGCGAGCCCCAGGTGATCGGCAAGGGCTGGCTGTCGGTGGCGGTGCTCCCCGCGTCCGACCTGGCCGGCGTGATGGGTGCGGGCAGCGCATCGAGCGCGGCCGGCGTCGGGAGCCAGTCGGTGAGCAGCGGCTCCGGTGAGAGCGGCGCGGTGGCGGCCGCCATGATGAAGTCGGCCACCCCCGTGCACGGCGCGTGGGGCAGCGGCAGGCTGCTGCACACCAGCCTGGTGTCCGTGCTGATGACCAACAGCGGTCACGTGCTCGTCGGGGCGGTCACGCCGGCCGTCCTGTACGCCGCCGCCGCGCAGGTCAAGTGAGCGCTGATCAGGTGAGCTCGGGCGAGGTGGCCTCCGCCCCCGCGGTCCGCGACGACGCGGCACCGGGCGCGGAGGCTGCCCCGCACCCAGGGGCTGCCCCGGGCCCAGGGGCGGCCCAGGATGCGGAGCCTGAGCCGGCGATCGTCACCTCCGGGCTGACCAAGCGGTTCCGCAGCGGCCAGCTGGCCGTGGACGGCATCGACATGGTGGTCCCCCGGGGCAGCGTCTACGGCTTCCTCGGCCCCAACGGGTCCGGCAAGACCACCACGATCCGGATGCTGCTCGGCCTGGTGTACCCCACTGCGGGCAGCCACTCGCTGCTCGGCGTGCCGATGCCCAAGGGCACCGTGCAGGTGCTGCCCCGGGTCGGGTCCCTGGTCGAGGGGCCCGCGTTCTACCCGCAGCTGTCCGGCCGGGACAACCTGGCCCGGGTGGACGCGGCCGACCGGACCGCCGACCCGGGCACCGCGAAGCAGCGGATCACCACGGCGCTGGACCGGGTCGG
Organism: Actinomycetes bacterium; assembly: GCA_025964635.1. Classification (GTDB taxonomy): domain Bacteria; phylum Actinomycetota; class Actinomycetes; order Streptosporangiales; family Streptosporangiaceae; genus RYN-230. Next base: position 1,620 of record JAOPYP010000450.1, read on the forward strand.
CCTGCTCGCCGCGAAGAAGAAGCACTACCGGGCCTACTCACTCGGCATGAAGCAGCGGCTGGCCATCGCGGCCAGCCTGCTCCAGCCGCGTGAGCTGATCATCCTGGACGAGCCCACCAACGGGCTCGACCCGCAGGGCACCCGCGAGGTCCGCGGGCTGATCCGGGAGATCGCCACCGGCGGCATCACCGTCCTGGTCTCCTCGCACCTGCTCGCCGAGGTGGAGCAGATCTGCACCCAGGTGGGCGTGATGCGGACCGGGAAGCTGGTCTTCCAGGGGCCGCTGGAGGAGCTGCGGGCGCGCGGCTCGGCCCGGATCCGGGTCACCACCTCCGACCCTGCCCGGGCCGCCGAGGTCCTCGGCAAGCTGGGACTGGCCGACGTGACCGCCGCGGAGACGGAGGCGTCCGCCGCGCTCGGCGACCAGGCGCCCGAGCAGATCACCCGCGAGCTGGTCTACGCCGGCGTCCCAGTAGCCGGGCTGGACACGCCGCGGCCCAGTCTCGAGGAACTGTTCGTGGGACTCACCGGGGAGGGATTCGATGTCGACGGCTGAGCTGTCCGCTCCCCGCGGGGGTGCCCCGGCGGCCGCGGACGGCACGGCGCTGGCCGCGCACGCCCGGCCCGGCAACGGTCTCCGTACGTGGCTGCGGCTGCTGGGCTCGGAGTTGCGCCTGATGTTCCGGCGCTGGCGGAACCTGGCCCTGCTCGGCGTGCTCGTCGTGCTGCCCGTGGTGCTGGGCATCGGGCTGCGGGTGTCCACCCCGGACGGCGGCGGGGGCGGGCCGAACGCCTCGTTCTTCGCCCAGCTGGCCGGGAACGGGGTGTTCCTGTCCTTCCTGGCCCTGACCATCCTCCTCACGCTGGTGCTGCCGCTGGTGATCGCGGTCGTGGCCGGTGACTCGGTAGCGGGCGAGGCCGGCCTCGGCACGCTGCGCTACCTCCTCACGGTGCCGGCCGGGCGGGCCCGGCTGCTGTCGGTCAAGTACACGGCCGTGGTCATCTTCGGGCTGGCGGCGTGTCTGCTGGTGTCGGCGGTATCGCTGATCATGGGCGCGATCCTGTTCCCGATCGGGCCGGTGACGCTGCTGTCCGGGACGACCGTGCCCCTCGCGGACGGCCTGCTCCGGCTGCTCTACGTCACGCTGTACGTGGCCGCGGGGATGGCCGGTCTGGCCGCGATCGGGCTGGCCATCTCGACCCTGACCGAGCACGCTATCGGCGCGATCGCGGCCATCCTGGTGCTCGCCGTGGCCAGCGAGGTGGCCGACAACGTGGCCCAGTTCGCGGTGATCCACCCGTACCTGCCGACGCACTTCTGGCTGTCGTTCGACTCGCTGCTGCGCGCGCCGGTCGACACCACCACCCTGCTGCACGGGCTGCTGTCGTTCGCGGCCTACATCGTGGTCTTCGGCTCGATCGCCTGGGCCCGCTTCACCAGCGCCGACGTCACCAGCTGAATCAGTTTCGGGCGGGTGCGGTCCAGGCGCGCGGGTCGAGCGTACCGTCCACGGCAGCCTGGGCGACGTCGGTGAGGCGCAGGTTGGCGTTGCGGGCGTAGGCCCGCAGCCGCGCGAATGCCTCGGCCAGGTCGATGCCGACCCGTTCGGAAATCACTCCCTTGGCCTGCTCGATCACGATGCGGCTGGTCAGCGCGGCGGACAGCTGCTCGTTCAGGCGCTGGGCCTCGGTGCTCGCCCGGTGCTGGAGGATGCTGAGCGCGGCGAGGTCAGCGAACGCGCGGGCGACGATGATGTCCGCCTCCGCCATCGGGGACCGGCTCGTGCTGAGCAGGTTGAGCGCACCGAGGGTCACGTCCCGCAGCCGCAGCGGCAGGGCGACCACCGACTGGAACCCGGCGCGGCCGGCGGCGGTAGAGAACCGCGGCCAGCGGCCGGACCCCGCCGTCAGGCTCTCGTGGATCCGCTCGCCGCTGCGGAAGGCGTCCAGGCAGGGACCTTCCTGCTGCTGGAGCTCGAACAGTTCCAGCAGGCGCATCGCCTCGCTCGAGGAGGCCACCAGGCCGAGGCTGCCCGTGGGAGTGGCCAGCATCACCCCGGCAGCGGAGACAGCGAGCAGGCTGACACAGCGGTCCGTGAGCCCGGTCAGCAGATCGACGACGTCGTAGTCGTCCACCAAAGTGTCGGCCATCTCGACTAGAGAGTGCACCACGTCGGATTCCCGGGTCATCCCCATCCCTCCCTTCTGAGCGCAGCCCCGCGTGGGGGCCGGGCGGCCCGGTTCATCCGAGCCGGAGCCTGTGGGCGACGACGTCCTGAGCCACGTCGGCGAGCGGCCGGTCGTTGCTGTAGGCGAACGCCCGCAGGCGGATGAGCGCTTCGGTGATGGTGATACCTTCCTGCACCGAGACTATTCCTGCCGCGTTGTGAACGGCGAAATGAAAATCGGCGCCGGCCTCCAGCGCCTCGGCCACCACGCCGGACGGCGCCCCCGCCTGGGCGTCCAGCACCCAGCGGGCGGTCATGTCCGCCAGCACCAGAGCGTCGGCGTGCTGCTCGGCGGTGAGCTCGCCGGGCCGGTCGCGGTACAGGTTGAGCGCCCCGAGGCGTACCGTGCCGACCCGCAGCGGGAAACCGAACACCGCCCGCACGCCGGCCTTCAGAGCCGGCGGGGTGAACGCGAACCACCGGTGTGTCTGGGGGTCCGCCAGGTCGGGCTCGCTGACGATCTTGTCATTCTGGTACGCCTCGACGCAGGGGCCTTCGCCCAGCGTGTACTGCAGATCCTCGATCAGCTGGCTGACCTCGTCACTGCTGCACAGCGACCCGCTGGGAATGTCACCGGACATGAGCATGACCCCCACGCCGTTCGCCCCGGTGATCCGAGGTCCCACCGCGCACAGCCGGGCGGCCGGCCACATGCTCTCCCCGTCGGACAGTTCGGCCAGTACCCTGCGCAGCCTGTCGCCGGGCATGTCAGCGATCCGACTCCGGGCCGGGACGGCCCATGGCCGCCGTACCGCGGCAAACGCTCACCGGCTGACTCCTCGCCTGTGGAAGGAAAGCGTCAGCTGGGACCGGACTCGGCGTCTTTCCGGGCCCGGACCTCCGGGCCTCTTCCCTGACGCTACCGCCACGAGGGTGGTCCGGCAGCCCGGACCGCGGCTGCGCGGCCGCCGAATCACCGGCGGCACTGGCAGGCGGTCCCGGCTGGGTTACAGCGCGGTGAATTGGCCGGGAGATAATTCCGGGCCGCCTTCGAACAGGATGACCCGGAGGTCGCGGATGGCGTGGTCCAGCTCGTCGGTCGCGTGGCAGATCTTGCTGGCCGCCCGCTGGTCGGCCGCCGCCCGGTCCTCGCCGATCAGGCCCAGTGCGGCCTGGAGATCCAGTCCCGC
>JAOPYP010000293.1 GCA_025964635.1 Actinomycetes bacterium
ATGGAACCTTCGATGCCTGATTCACTCGACCAAAGACTCGACACGATCGCGCGGCACCCGTTCCGCGCGAAGTTCCACCTGCGCGGCCGCGACCGGGCCACGGCCCAGCTGAACGGCCCGGCCACGATACGACGGCACGCCGATGACCTCATCGCCAAGCGGCTCGCCCCGGCCGAGCCTTACAAGGACGGCAAGCAGACCCCCTACCGCGGCCATCCGGTGTTCGTTGCCCAGCACGCCACCGCCACCTGCTGCCGGACCTGCCTCCTGCGCTGGCACGAGATCCCCAAGGGGCGGGAATTGACCCCGGCGGAACGCGCCTATGCGGTGGACGTGATCTTCCGCTGGATCCAGCGCGAGATGACCGGCTCGCCGGAAACTGGCTAGGCCTCGGGCGGCGGTGAGCGTGGCCCGGGCACCGCCGCCGGATTCAGGCCCCGGCGCGCTCCGCGGCGCTGCGTTCGGCGCAGAACTCGTTGCCTTCGGGATCGGCCATGACGACCCAGCCGGTCCCATCCGGCTAGCCATCGAGTTGATTCACCGTGGCGCGCTCGAAGTTGTCCAGGAACCCTTGTGCTTCCTTGATCGCGGCCGCCAGCCTGGCATGGTCCAGCGTTCCCGCATCCACGGGGATGTACATGGATGCGAGCGCATTGCCAACTTTGAAGGAGGTTTTACCGGCTGTCTTGCTGCCCACGTACTGGACCAGGGCCAGCGCACTGAACAGCGGACCAATCTCATTGTTCAGGCTGGTCCTCAGCGTCGCGTACAGAGAGGGGTTAACGCCTCTTTCTAGTTGCACGAGGTTATCCATGTACTGATAACTGCGGGCGGTGAACGACACGTACGCGCTGCGCTCGGCGCTGACTTGAACGGACGACTGCGCTTGCTGTGCCGTCCAGTATGAACCTCCGAACGAGGCGACACCGCCTATCAACGCACCAACAAGCCCGAAAACGGCTGACCGGGCGGCGGAGTGGTCCGGCCGGCCGTCAGGCCGTCGTGACGCCACCGCGGATCGTTCGCCAGTAGCATCCGCTCCGGAACTATCGTTTTCTTTAGGTTCTTCCGGTTTGGGCGGATAGCTGCCCGCCGTGCCATCTCCTGGATCCTTCACGGTCATGACTCGTGAATAGAAGGGATCTTCATCCTGTCTGCTATACCCGAGCCATGCTTAACCAGTCTCAGGTGTACTGCCGTTCAGGCCAGAGTCGTTTCAGGGACATTTGCCGTATCCCTGGCTTTCGCGGCCGGCGGCCTGCTCGAGCAGGTAGCTCACGGTCCGCTGGTGCGCTGGCACGACCCGGGCCCAGACAATGCGGGCCACGGAATTGCGCTGCTGCACGAAAGTGGCAAACAGCAGTCCGTGCCCTTCGCGCTTGAACAGCAACTCGGCCGGCATCCCGATACGCGAGCCGGCCGCGAGCAGGACGAAATCCGGGCTGCAGCGCCGGACCTGCCAGCCAAGGATGCGGCGGCGCGACCAGGGTGACCCGAGCCGCAGGCCGAGCAGGCACCAGCCGCGCAGCAACCTGACCCGCACCTTCTGCGGGGTGCCCTCCAGGACCGCCCGGGCCCACTCCTCACCCGTGCGGTCCGGGCCCGGGCCGGTGCTGACGAAGAACGCGTCGCCGTAGTCGATCCGGGCCAGCGTGCTGAGCGCTCGCGCGGCGGGCGGCAAGTCGATCTGGCGCGCCTGGCCCGAGGAGCCGGCGTGCGGTTCGTGCGTACCGGAAACCTCCGCGATCCCCGAGGCGCTGGAAGCGGTTGGAGTCGCGGCGTCATCCCGCCACTGCCGCGCCAGGTCCCGCATCATCCGCGGGTACACGATCAGATGCCGAAACGGTTTTATCGCAGCCAGGTAGCCGGCACCGGGCAGCCCATTCGGCTTGACGAGCACGGCCAGCTGCCCCCGGTAGGCACCCTTCCCGTCCGGGACCCAGCCGAGGTGCATGACCCCGTGCACCGTGTGGTTGGCGATCTCCGCGGCGAACTCGTCATCAAGGAGATACAGCGAGGTGAACGGGAGTGCAGCGAAGTCCGGGCCCGGAGTGCTGCGCAGGTCGGCCGGCAGCCGTTCGCGGAGCGTCGTCACCCGGGAGCCGAGCCCAGTTCCCGGGCCGTCCCAGCTCAGCAACTCGCCGATCGTCGAGCGAGCTGTCCAGAGCATGCGGGAAACGCGGGATGAGCCCCGCGATGGATCCGCGCCGGCCAGCTGGGCTACGAGCCGCGGGAAATCGTCCCGGCCACCCGTCACCGGCACCGCCCACACGTCCTCCACCCGGAAGTCGCGGGTGAGCTCGTGAATCCGCCACGGCCTGGAGGTGTGCTCTCTATCCGCGAGCCGCATTCGGGCCCTCCATCCATACACTAATGTATGGATCAACCGTAACATCCCGGGCGGCAAGGTCAACGCCGCACCCGGAGCGGAAGGACACCCGATGGCCGCACCGACCCGCACCCCGCGCAGCAGGTGGGTCGAGGAGGCACTGGGGGCGCTGGCCGCTGGCGGCCCGGATGCCGTCCGGATCGAGCCGCTGGCGAAATCGCTGGGCGTCACTCGCGGCGGCTTCTACTGGCACTTCGAGGACCGCGACGCGCTGCTCACCGAGATGCTCGAGACCTGGGAGCGGGCGGCCACCGACGAAGTGATCGAACGCGTCGAGCGCCAGGGCGGTGACGCCCGGGCCAGATTGCGGCGGGCCGGCGCGCTCACGTTCAGCGCACACCTGCTGCCGATCGACCTCGCCGTCCGCAACTGGTCCCGGCACGACCCGGCCGTCGCCGAGCGCCTCCGCCGCGTCGACAACCGGCGGATGGACTACCTGCGCGAACTCTTCGGCGCGTTCTGCTCCGGCGAAGGCGAGATCGAGGCCCGGTCCATGCTCGCGTTCTCCCTGCTGATCGGCAACCACTTCATGGCCGCGGATCACGGCCCCCGCAGCCGCGCGGAGGTCCTGGAGCTGGCCGCCAGCTGGCTGCTGGCGTAACCGCCTCAGAGGTGCCGGTCAGTCTCGCGGCGGAGGACGCAGTCGCCGCAGATTCCGGCGCCTGGCACCCGGTAGAGCAGGCAGCAACTGCGGCGCGCCAGGGACCATCGCGCCTGCGCGGGGTCCGGCTGGACGTACTGACCGGTCCCCCGCAGCCAGCCCACGGCCAGGACCCGGGCGGTCAGGTGGCCTGCCCTCCAGGCTCGCCGCGGGAAAGCCACAGCCAGCAGCGCGGACGCGCCCGACAGCGCGGACGCGACGTTGCCCCGCAGCACCTGCTGGGACAGCCGGAACACCGCGCCGAAGCTGGCGGCCAGCGGCGCGGTGAGGTCATGCACGCCTTCGGACAAAGCCTCCCCGGCCTCGCGGAGTTCGCGGTCCGAACTCAGCTGGCCGACGCCGGTACCCTCCACCGGCCCGGCGGCCAGTGGCCACAGGCCGCCGTCGGCGGGTCTCCACCACAGGTCAGCAACGGCCAGCCGGGGAACGACACCCCCGATGACTGCGGCTCCCAGCATGGGTGACACCAGCTGCGAGGCCAGCCCGAGGAACACGGTCGAGGCGGCGACCCGCTCGTCCACGTCCTGCGGAGCGATCCCGGCCCGGCGGGCCAGCACGCCGCGAGCGTGACCGGCCCGTTCGGCCAGCGCCACCGGATCCGAGATCAGCGCGCCGAGCGGCCGCCACCCGGCCCCGGAAGACCATGAGTGGATCGTGAAATACGGTCCGGCGGCGGAAGCCTGCGTGAGCGCTGCCGCCGCACTGACAAGGGCTGGCGGCCTGGTCATCGTGCCCCAGTGTAGAACCGGGCCACCCCTTCCTCAGGATCCCGACGATTCCCCAGATCCCGCTGACCCGGCCCGCCGATACGGAACAGTGAGCCCCGGCCCATCCGGGCCGGGGCTCACCTGGGGATGGATCAGCAGCCGTCGTAGGCCGACCATGCGGCACTGCCGGACTGCGCGTACTCCTTCGCGAACGCGGCGTTCTGCTGCGCGACGGACGCGTTCTGCGGCGCCCCGGAGAACCCGAGGCCCTGCCAGGTGGACGGCAGGAAGCCGTAGAGGCCCCCCGCGCCGCTGGACGCGTTGACCGCCGAGGCGTTCCCGCCGCTCTCGGCCTGGATCACGCAGCTCTGGAAGCTGCCCGGCGCGCCCGCGTACGACGAAGTGGCCTGCTGCACGGGCGCGGCGCTGGTGACCGTGCCGGTGCCTGTGCCGGACGACGACGCGGCGGGCACCGCGACGGGAGCCGGCGCCGGGGCCGGGGCCGGGATCGCCGAGAGTGCGGCGCTGGCGAGCCACGGCTTGACCTTGTGCGAGCTGGGCAGCTGGAGCCGCTGACCCGCCTGGATCACGGACGGGTTGTGGACGCTGTGCCGGTTGGCCCACCACAGGGCGGGCCAGCTGCCGGCGCTGCCGAACTCACGCTGGCTGATCGAGCTGAGCGTGTCGCCAGCGTGCACGGTGACGTGCTGGCTGCCGTGATGGGCTGCGCCTGGATGCAGCGAAACTGTGACCGCGATCATGGTCTTCGCGGCCCCGCTAGCTGCGATACTGAGGAAAGCCATGGCTTTGTTACCTCCGAGGTTCGTTGCCATGCAAAGGCCCCGGCCGCGTGCTGCAACACGCTTGGCCGGGGCCGCCCGATCTACTGGCCGATGACTACGTGCTTACCTTCCGTAGTCATCTTGACTCCATTCAGTGATCGGCGGACGATGCGTCGGCCACGGTAACCCGAATTTTCGGCAACGCCAAACACAAGTGGCCAAGTTCGCAGATTTCAGGAAGGGCCCAGCCTCGCTGGGTCGACCGGAAATAGTGGCCTGATCTGCGCCGATCTCGTCATTGGCAAAGATCGGCAGGTCAGGCGGGGTGATTTATGCCACGGGCCGTCTAATGGCGAACTCCTGTGACGTCTGGGGCTCGACGTGCAGACATGAGCCGCGCGACGGTGGACACCGC
>JAOPYP010000745.1 GCA_025964635.1 Actinomycetes bacterium
TACGGCGGCACCCTGACCATCCCGACCCTGGACATCATCTCCACCGAGCGCAACATCATCGGGAACATCGTCGGCACCTACAACGACCTGGCCGAGCTGATGTCCCTGGCCCAGGCGGGCAAGGTCACCCTGCACACCCGGACCTACCCGCTGACCAGCGCCGTGGAGGCGTTCGCGGATCTCGACGCGGGCCGGGTGCGCGGCCGCGCCATTCTCGTCCCCTGATTACCGCCACTGACTGAGAACACGTCCTAGGAGGACCTGATGGCTAAGGAACTGCGTTTCGGCGCGGAAGCGCGCAGCCTGCTGCTGGCCGGTGTGGACAAGCTGGCCGAAGCCGTGAAGTCAACGCTGGGGCCCAAGGGACGCAACGTCATCCTGGAGAAAATCACCGGAACCCCGGTGGTCACCAATGACGGCGTGACCATCGCCCGCGAGATCCATCTGGCCAACCAGTTCGAGAACATGGGCGCCCAGCTGGTCAAGGAAGCGGCCATCAAGACCAACGACGTGGTCGGGGACGGCACTACCACGGCCACGGTACTGGCCCAGGCCATCATCACCGAGGGCATGCAGGCGATCGGGGCCGGCGCCAACCCGGTACTGGTCAAGCGGGGCATCGACGTGGCCGTGGACCGGCTGGTCAGCCACCTGCAGGAGGTAGCGCACCCGGTGGCCACGGAGGAGGATTACCGCCGCGTGGCGGCGATCTCCGCGAACGATGACGAAGTCGTGGGCGGGGTGATCGCGAAGGCGCTGCACACGGTCGGCGACGACGGCATCGTCACCGTCGAGGAGTCCAGCGCGAACGGGATGAGCGTCGACTTCGTCGAGGGCTTCCAGTTCGACAACGGGTACCTGTCGCCGTACCTGGTCACCAACCCGGCCAGCCTCGAGGCCGTCCTTGACCACCCCTACCTGCTGCTGTGCAGTGAGAAGATCACCAAGGTCCAGCAGCTGATGCCGCTGCTCGACAAGATCATGCGCGCCCCCCGGCCGCTGGTCATCCTGGCCGAGAACGTCGAGGGCACCGCGCTGTCCATGCTGGTGCACAACCACGTCAACGGGATGTTCCAGGCCGTGGCCGTCCGGGCCCCCGGCTTCGGTGACCGCCGGCTGCGCAAGCTGGAGGACATCGCCGCGGTGACCGGCGGCGCGGTCTGCAGCAAGACCTCGAGCTTCTCGCTGGAGACCATGACCCTGGAGCATCTGGGCCGGGCCCGCCAGGTCCGGGTCACCGCCGACAACACCGCCATCATCGGCGGCGACGGCTCGGCCGAGAACGTCGAGTTCCGGCTCGGCCAGCTGCGCGCCGAGCTGGGGCGGGCCACGTTCGGGATCGACGGGGACGTGCTGAGCGAGCGGATCGGCGCGCTCTCCGGCAAGGTCGCGGTGATCCGGGTGGGCGCGCCCACCCCGGCGGAGCTCAAGGAACTCCAGCACCGGGTCGAGGACGCGCTGGCCGCGACCCGGGCGGCGATGGCCGAGGGCATCGTGGCCGGCGGCGGGGCCGCACTCCTGCACGCCCAGGGCGCGCTGGATGACCTGCAGGTTAAGGACGATTACGCGACCGGCGTGGAGATCGTGCGCCGGGTCCTGACCGCCCCGGCCTACCTCATCGCCGCTAACGCGGGGTACTCCGGTGAGGAAGTCGTGGCGCAGCTGTCCCGGCTCGGGACGGACGAGGGCTTTGACGCACTCCAGGGCCGGTATGGCAACATGATCGATATGGGCATCATCGACCCGCTGCGTGTCGCCAGGTCTGCGCTGCAGAACGGCGCGTCCGTGGCGGGCCTGCTGCTCACCACCAACACGCTGGTCGCTGAGGAGCAGACCCCGTGGGGCGGCAGCGCCGCGCTGATGACCCAGTTCGGGCCGCTGGATGAGGGCCTGAACCAGCCGTCGCCCGACTCCAGCACCCCGCAGTCCCTCGGCCTCGGCCCGTCGGTCGGCTAGGGCAGCTGGTCCATGGCGGCAGATCCCGCGCTGCAGCCGCCCCCGTCTCCGGACCCGTCCCCGGGCCCGCCCGCATCGCAGTCACGGGCGGGTCCCGGGCCGGCCCCGCCTGAGCAGCTGAGCCCGCTGCGCCTGATGCGGTCGCGCGGGCGGCTGCGCGGGGCGGTGGCGCTGCTCGGGCCGGCCTTCGTGGCGTCGGTGGCCTACATCGACCCGGGTAACTTCGCGACCAACTTCACCGCCGGGGCGACATTCGGTTACGCCCTGGCCTGGGTCATCGTGGTCGCGAACCTGATCGCCATGCTGGTGCAGTATCTGTCCGCGAAGGTCGGCGTGGCGACCGGGCGGGACCTGCCCGAGCTGTGCCGGGCCTACCTGCCCCGCCCGGTATCCGGCGGCCTCTGGGTCCAGGCCGAGCTCATCGCCATGGCCACCGACCTGGCGGAGTTCGTCGGCGCCGCGCTGGGCCTGAACCTCCTGTTCCACGTGCCTCTGCGCGCCGCGGGCCCGATGACCGCGCTGGTCGCCTTCGCGATCCTGGCCCTCGACCAGCGTGGTTACCGCCGGTTCGAGCTGGCGGTGTGCGGCCTGCTGGGCATTATCTTCCTGGGTTTCGCTTACGATCTCGCCGCGGTGCACCTGGACCCGTCGGCGCTGGCCAGCGGCCTGGTGCCGGGCTTCGCGGGGCCCGGTGCCCCGTTGCTGGTGGCGGGCATCATCGGGGCCACCGTCATGCCGCACGTGATCTACCTCCACTCCGCGCTGACCAAGTCCCGGGTGGCCTGTGCCGACGACGCGGAGCGGCGGGAACTGCTCCGTTTCCAGCGGCTCGACGTGGTCATCGCGCTCGGCGCGGCCGGGCTGGTCAACCTGGCCATGCTGGTGGTGGCGGCCGCGATGGCCAGCCAGGCCGGCGGGGTCCAGCTAGACTCGCTCACCGCCGCGCACGCCGGGCTGGGCCGGCTGGTCGGCGGCGGTGCCGCGCTGGCCTTCGCGGCGGCGCTGCTCGCCTCGGGCCTGTCGTCCTCCAGCGTGGGCACCTACGCGGGCCAGGTGGTCATGCAGGGCTTCATCGAGCGCCGCATCCCGCTGTTCCTGCGCCGCGGGCTCACCATGCTGCCCGCCCTGCTGGTCCTGGAACTTGGCCTGCCGACCACGGGCAGCCTGGTGATCTCCCAGGTAGTGCTGTCGTTCGGCATCCCGTTCGCGCTGGTTCCGCTGGTGGCCCTGACGCGGCGCCGGGACGTGATGGGCCCGTTGGTGAACCGCAGGCTCACCAACGTGTCGGCCGGCCTGGTCACGGTGATGATCATCGCGCTGAACGTCTACCTGCTGTACGCCACGTTCGCCGGCTGAGCGGGCCCGGGGTGACGGGTTGTCCGGCCGGGTACCCTCCTCGGCATGACCACACCCGGTGAGCTGGACCAGGCCATGATGGCGGCGGCGCTCGCGCAGGCGCAGGCCAGCCTGGCCGCCGGGGGCGTCCCGGTCGGCGCGGTGCTGGCCACCGGTCCCGACATCGTGGCTGAGGGCCATAACGAGCGTGTGCAACTCGGCGACCCGGTCGCGCACGGTGAGATCGCCTGCTTGCGTAACGCGGGCCGCCAATCCTCCTACCAGGGGATGACGCTGTACACGACCCTTTCCCCCTGCCAGATGTGCACCGGCGCCATCCTGCTGTTCCAGATCCCGCGCGTAGTCGTGGGGGAGGCCGGCACCTTCGCCGGTGACCTGGGCTTCCTTGCTGACCGCGGGGTCTCGGTGACGCTGCTTAATGACGAGCGCTGCATGGCCGTGATGCGCGAATTCCAGGAGCGCTACCCGGCCGTTTGGAGCGAGGATATCGGCGGGCGGTAACCCTCCGTGCACCTCCGCGGATGCCGCCTATCTGGGCCCACCACTTTCCGCCATTTTGGGGAGAATTCAGACACAGATTCCCGATCCGCTGCGGATCGGTGCACTTGGTGCCGATACTCGGCATCGTGATCGGCGAGACGTTCGAGCGCCTGCTCGCGGCCGCGCAGGGCGGCACCGGTGAGGCCGACGGGGCCTTCTCCGTGCTGTGGCGCGACGCGAACCCCGCCCTGCTCCGCTACCTGCGCGTGATCGCGCCGGAGGCGGCCGAGGACATCGCCGCTGACACCTGGGTGCACGTGGTGCGGGGCCTGGCCGCGTTCCGCGGCGACGAGGCCGCCTGGCGGGCCTGGCTGTTCACGACCGCCCGCCGCCGCGCAATCGACGAGGACCGCCGCCGGTCCCGCCGCCCGGCCGTCTCCCTGCCCGAGCTGCCGGACGGACCCGGGCCGGGCAGGGAGGACCCGGCCGACCTGGTCCTGGAGAAGCTGAGTACCGAGGGGGCGATCGCGGTCATCTCCTCGCTGCCCCGGTTCCAGGCGGAGGTCATCCTGCTCCGCGTGGTCGCCGGGCTGGACACCCAGGCCGTGGCGGGGCTGGTGGGCCGCAGCCCCGGGGCGGTCCGGGTGGCTGCCCACCGGGGTTTACGGCGCCTGGCCGCGACCCTCCGGGAGTCAGGGGTCACGCACGACTCCGCGGGCACCGTGTAACGAACCGGGCCCCCGCGTCGTTTCGGAAGACAGTATGAGCACACGCGAGCGGAGCAGCCGTCCAGACCGCCCTGGCCCGGGGCGGTCCCTCGACGCGCAGCTGGACGCGCTCCTCGACGGGGGGCCGCTGCCGGACGGAGATCCCCGGTGGCAGCCGGTCACCCAGGTGCTGACCGCGCTGATCTCGGCACCGGAAAGCCGTGAGCTGACCGGGGAGGGCCAGGCGCTCGCCGAGTTCCGGGCCCGGGCCGGCCAGCCGGAACTCCCGTCCCGGGCGCCCCGCCGGGCTCCGCGCTGGGTGACCTCGCTGCGCCGCGCCAGGCCCGCGCTGGCGGCGGGCACGGGAGCCGTCCTGATGGGCGGGCTCCTGACGGCGGCCTACGTGGGAGATCTGCCGGCCCCGGCCCAGCGGCTGGCTCACGACACCATCAATGCGCCCCCGGCCGGCCGGCCGGCCACGACGGGGCCGGAACCGGTTTTGTCACAGCCGGCCTCGCCGCTGCGGCGCGCGGCCGGCCGGGCCAGCTCCCCGCCTGGTCATGGGGCCAGCCGGCCCGGCCGCCGGGGGTCCGGCGGTGACCCATCCGGCTCCCAGCGCCAGCACCGGCCGTCCGGCCCCGC
>JAOPYP010000747.1 GCA_025964635.1 Actinomycetes bacterium
AGCGCGCCGCCCAGGCCGTAGCTGGGCGGGAACGTGAACGCCTTGTCGTACAGGTAGAGCGACAGGTTGAACTCGTCGCGGTTACCGAGCCCGCCGGTCAGCAGGTACGTCTGGGTGAACACGTTGAAGTCCCAGATCACCGACAGCAGCAGCAGCACCAGGAAGATCGGTTTCAGCAGCGGGAACGTGATCCGCCAGAAGCCGCGCCACGCTCCGGCGCCGTCCACCCGCGCGGCTTCCAGCAGCTCGGCGGGCACGGTTTTGAGCCCGGCCAGCACCGACACGGCGATGAACGGGAACCCCTGCCACACCACCAGGACGGTGGCCACCGTGTAGGCGGACAGCGCGCCGCTGGTCGTCCAGTTGAACCCGGCCCAGTTGGTGCTGCCGACCAGCCAGTGCGGGAGCCGGGCCAGGCTCCAGTCCACCAGGCCCCCGTCGGGATTGAACAGCCAGTAGAACAGGACGCTCGCCGAGACCGGGGGAGTGGCCCAGGCCAGCAGGGCCGCCGTGCCGACGAAACCGGCCATCAGCCGGCCCAGCCGGTGCAGCAGCAGCCCCACCAGCGTGCCGGCCAGCAGGGTCAGCGTCACCGCGGCCGCGGCGAACAGCACCGTGATGCGCAGCGCCAGCCAGAACTCCGGGTCCGCGAAGGTGGAGGTGAAGTTGCCCAGCCCGATCCACTGGACCGGCGCGGCCCCGTCCGTCTGCGGCAGCCCGTAGTTCTGGAACGAGTACAGCGTCACCTGCACCACCGGCCAGAGCAGCACCAGGGCGATCGCGACGATGGACGGGAGCAGCAGCAGGTACGGCGCGAGCCGGTAGCGCCGGATCAGCGCCCGGAGTCTCGCGGCCGGAGGCCCGCCAGGCCGCGCCGGGCCGCCGGCCGCGGTCCCCGCGCCGCCCGATCGCTGCGGTGTGACGGTGTCCACCATGAGTATCGGAACTCTCCTCACCGGAGGTCCCGGCCGGCGGGCACGGGGGGGTGTGCCCGCCGGCCGGGACGGCTCGGGTGCTCAGCCGGTCGCGGACCCGGTGTTGAGCACGTTCTGCAGCTCCGTGTTGGCCTTGTTCACGGTGGCGCTGAAGTTCGCGCCCTGCATCAGCGACTTCATCATGGTCGGGATGATCGCGTCCGTCGCGTCGGCGGTGGCCCAGTTCTTCGAGTTGAGCGGTGCGATCTGGGTGTAGGCGGCCGCCTTGGCGAAGCCCGCCATCACCGGGTTGCCCGCGTAGGCGCCGCCCTTGAGCTGCGCCGTGAACTGCGGGAAGAACCCCGCGGAGTTCGCGAACGTGGTCGCGTTCACCGGGCTGTCCATCAGCGAGACCAGGGCCCAGTCGGCCTGCTGGGACTTGCTCTTGACCCAGACGCCGAGGTCGGACCCGCCGGAGAAGGCCGGGGCCGGGTTCGGCCCGCTGGTGCTCGGGATCGGGAACGAGGCCCAGTCCGCCGCGTACTTCTTGCTCACCGCGGTCAGCTCGGCCTGCGCCCACGGGCCGTCGATGTACATGTCCAGCTTGCCGAGTGCGAAGTCCTCGTCCGAGCCGCCCGAGGTCGCGCCCGGGGCGCCCAGCTCCGTCTGGCCGATGTACTTCGACGGGGAGACGTGCTGGGTCAGGTTCAGGCCGGCGTAGAACTTGATGCCCGCCTCGGACGCCGGGGTGTTCAGGGTGGCGGTCCACTTGCCGCCGCTCTGGGTGGCGACCTGGCCGCCCGCGCCCCAGATGAAGCTGACGATGGCGTTGGTGTAGTTGCTGGGCGCGCCGAGGCCGAACGTGCCGGGGAACTTCTTCTGCAGCGCCTTGGCGTCGCTGACCAGCTGGGCCCAGGTGGTGGGGGCCGCGCTGATGCCCGCCCTGGTGAACTGGTCCTTGCGGTACCAGATGCCGCGCACGCCGCCGAACCAGGGCACCGCGTAGGTCTGGCCGTTGACGGTGTCGTTGGCCAGGTTGCCCGGGATGATCCCGGAGCCGTAGGACCAGGCCTTCACGTTGCTGCTGATGTTGGCCAGCGCGCCCTGCGAGGCGATGCCGGGGGTGTCGGTGTTGCCCAGCTCGGTGATGTCCGGGCCGCCCTTGCCGCTGGTCAGCGCGTTGGTCCAGTCGGTGACGCGGTTGCCCCAGGGGATCCAGTCCACGACGACCTTGGTCTTGGCGTACTGCGGGTACTTCTTGTGGAACTGGGCGACGATCCCGTTCATCCAGGTGACCTGGGACGGGACGGACGAGCCCATCCGCCAGACGACCAGCTTGGCTGGCGCTGCGGACGACGACGAGCTACTGCTGCTGGAGCCGCACCCCGCCGCCGCCCCGGCGAGTAGGGCTGCCGCACCCAACGCGGCCGCCGATCTAGTCAGCTTCACTAGAGATCTCCTTCCCGGCTTGATCCTTGGCACTTCACGCAATTCCTCGTGGTCCCAGGGCGCTCCGGCGCCGTCGGCCGTCTAGGCTGTCGCTGCCTGCCCATTCGGCCCCTGGCGGTCACGTCGCTGGGCTGACCGACCGGCCCTGGCTTGACCAGCACTGTGGGGATTCTGGGGTGAAACTAACAGTAAAGTTTCCTATTAGATAGACCCTGTTGCCAGATTGAGACAGAATTCAGTCAGGTGTCCCGTCCGCCCGCCGCGGCCTGGCCCTGGCTAGCCGGCTCCTCGCCGTTGGCGGATGGTGCTGGGGGGACGTCATGCGACGGAGGGAAGGCATGGAACAACGGCCTGGGACACCCCGGCTGCTGCGGGAGCTCAACGACCGGGCGGCCCTCGAGCTGCTGCTCGCAGGTGGCCCGATGACCAGGGCCCAGGTGGGTGAGCGGACCGGGCTGTCCAAGGTGACCGCGTCCCAGTTGCTCTCCCGGCTGGAGGAGCGCGGCCTGGTCTCGACCGTGGGGGAACAGGCGGGCGGCCGCGGGCCGAACGCGGCCCTCTACGCGGTCGTGCCCTCCAGCGCGTACGTCGCCGGGCTGCACGTCGAGCACGACGAGGTCAGCGCCGGGGTCGCGGACATCACCGGCGAGGTGGTCACCCAGGTCAGCGTGGACCCGAATGGTGCGGCCAACCCGGTGGAGCTCGTCCGCGGTGCGGTGGCGGCCGCCTGCCGCTCGGCGGGGGTCGAGATGTCACGGCTGAACGCCCTGGTCATCGGTACTCCCGGGGTGCTTGATCCGAGCACGGGGGACCCGCGCCTGGCGGTGAACCTGCCCGCCTGGCACGAAGGGGTGCTGGACGCGCTGCGCAGCGACCTGCGCCAGCCGGTCACGATCGAGAATGACGTCAACCTGGCCGCCATGGCCGAGCGCGCAGTGGGCGTGGCGCAGGGCGCCGACGACTTCGTGCTGATGTGGATCGGGGTGGGCCTGGGGCTCGCCACCATCATCGGCGGGCGGCTGCATCGCGGGGTGTCGGGCGCGGCGGGCGAGATCGGGTACCTCCCGGTCCCGGGGGTGCCGCTGCCGCAGGATGTCAGCCACCCGGCCACCGGCGCGTTCCAGTCCCTGGTGGGCGCCCAGGCGGTGCGGCCCCTCGCGGAGAGCTACGGGTTCCCCGCGCCCACCGCCGCGGCGGCCGTGCAGGCCGCGGTGGCCGCCGCCCAGGCCGGCGACGAGCGCG
>JAOPYP010000748.1 GCA_025964635.1 Actinomycetes bacterium
CGGGCCGTGACTATCGACCATGGCGGATGCGCACCCGCGCGCAGCGAACATAGCGTGATCGCAACGTTCGGAATGACATTCCTGTTCCTACCGGCCGGCCCGGATAAAATCAAGGGGATAAAAATGACGGACACTGGTTCGCACGCGGATACCCGCGACATGTACATGGTGCACACGACGTTCCGGCGAGAGTTCGGCGCTCTGCCGGCTTTGGTCCGAAACGTGCGGCCAGGCAGTTAGGCGGCCACGGCAGCACTACTGGCCAGAGACGCGGACTACCGTCTTGCCGGGCGGGAGCGAGCCGGGCGATGTGGTCGCCAATTGTCTGCGACGTTAAATGTCACCCTGAAGAGGCGCTGGAATCCAATGGAACATGCAAGTGGCAGCTATGACTTTGTGGTCGTGGGCGCGGGTACGGCGGGATGCGTGCTCGCCGCGCGGTTGTCGGAGAGCGGCGCGGCACGTGTGCTGCTGCTGGAGGCCGGCAGCCGGCCGCCGCTGGAGGCGATGTCCGTGCCGCCGGCCTGGCCCGCCCTGGCGGGTACATCGGCGGACTGGGCTGACACCACGGTGGTGCAGACCGCCACCGGCACGGCGATGACGTGGCCGCGGGGCCGCGCGCTGGGCGGGTCATCGGCCATCAACGGCCTGAACTTCGTGCGCGGTCACCGCGGGAGTTATGACGCGTGGACCGAGGCCGGCGCCACGGGCTGGGGGTTCGATGACCTGCTGCCTTACTTCCGGCGCAGCGAGCACACCGCGGGACGTGATCCCGCCGTGCGGGGCGGCCGCGGCCCGCTGACCGTCGGACCCGCGAGTCCCGGCCACCCGGTGGCGGCGGCAGGCCTGCAGGCAGCGGCCCAGGCCGGGTACCCGCGGGCGGCCGATATCAGCGGTGGGCTGGAGGAGGGCTTCGGCTGGTGCGATCTGAACATCGTGGACGGCCGCCGGCAAAGCGCCCGCGATGCCTATCTCACTCCCGCGCTAAGCCGTCCCAACCTGGACGTGGTAACCAGCGCGCTGGTCCACCGGGTCAGCCTGGACGGTCACCGCTGCACCGGGGTCGAATACAGCGTGGGCACCGGCGTGTTCTCGGTGGGCTGCTCCGGCGAGGTGGTGCTGACCGCCGGGACGGTCGGGTCCGCGCACCTGCTGCTCAGATCCGGGATCGGCCCGCAGTCCGATCTGCGTGCGGCCGGGATCGAGGTGACCGCAGACCTTCCCGGCGTCGGGGCCAACCTGTTCGATCACCCGATGTCCGGCGTGGTCTACCGCTCGGCCCAGCCGGTCCCGGCGGGGCAGAATAACCACGGGGAAGCCCTCGGCCTGATCCGCAGCCACCCAGGCGCAGGCACGCCCGATCTGCAGATCATGTTCGTGGACGTCCCGCTGCGCGCCGAGACACTGCCCGGCCCCGCCATCGGCCAGGGCTACACTCTCGCCACCTCCGTGATGCTCCCCCGCAGCCGGGGCTCGGTCCGGCTGGCCAGCGCCGAGCCGGGCACGCCACCCCTGATCGACCCGAACTACTACGCCGACCCGCGCGATCTCCATACCTTTGCCGCCGGACTGCGCGCCGCCCGCGAAATCGGGCGCGCCGCCGCCCTGGACCAGTGGCGCGGCGAAGAAGTGCTGCCGGGCCCCGACGTGACCGACGACTGCAGCCTGCGCGCATACCTGCGACGGAACCTGAGGACCTACGCCCACCCCGGGGGAACCTGCCGCATCGGCACCGACGCGGACGCCGTCGTTGACACTGAGCTGCGCGTGCGCGGCATCAGCGGACTCCGGGTGGCCGACGCCTCCGTGATGCCCTCCGCCCCCTCCGCCAATACCAACGCCACCGTCTACGCCATCGCCGAACGCGCGGCACACCTCATCCAAGCGCAGTCTCCGGCCGACGGCACACCCTCCCGCACGGCGTGAAGCAAGCGCTCTGGTGTCTGCGTCCGCCGTCACGGCAGGCGGACATTTCCGTTAGCGGCTTCGGGTAACCCGGAGGGTTCGGCGCCGGTCCCGGCGACCGCCCGGCTTCGGGGTAGCAGGCAGCCCACGGTTCGGGCTGGCTGGGGGGCTGGCCTGGGGGCTCGCGCTGATGCGACGAGACCGCTGACACGGCATCGTCGGTTCAAACCCGTTTGCCCTCCTGGCAATCGCTGCTACCTGTGCCAAGCGGATCCAGATTGAAACGAATGTCCTCAATGCCTCGTGGTATCTGCCGGCCGCCGCCCGGCCATGACTGGCCACGACTACCCGGTTGCGCTGGCCGCTTCGGTGGATTCGAGCCCGGCTCTCCTGGCGTGACGATGGCGCCATGGGGATGCCAGCCGGCAAACAGCCGTCGGCACGCCCGCACCGCGGATGGACGGAGGAACGGGCGTTGGCCTCACTGGGTGCTTCACACCGAGCGGTGCCTCGTGGGCACCTGCTGAGGATAGAAGGAAATGACGACGATAAATGAGCCTCTCGCCGCCGCAATGGGCACCCTCTCGACCGGGCCGGCCGCGGGCAACGCGAAGATCGCGATCGCCGGGCCTGGGCACGTCGGAGTGACGCTCGCCTATGCCTGCCTGATCAGGGGCACCGGCAAGACCATCGCGCTGTACGGCCGCAACGCCGAGAAGGTCCGCGCCGAGGTGGCCGATCTGCAGCACGGGCTGCAGTTCGTGCCCATGGCCACGGTGGTCGGCTCCGACGACGTCGAGGTCTGCCGGGATACGGACGTGCTGGTGCTGACCGCGGGCGTGCCTCCCACGCCGGGCCAGCGGCGGCTGGACCTGGCCGCCGGCAGCGTCGCGATCTGCCGGGACCTGCTGCCCCGGCTGCTGGAGGTCGCGCCAGGCGCGGTGCTGGTGATCGTCACCAACCCGGTCGATGTGGTCACCTACGCGGCGCTGAAGTTCGGCGGCCTGCCGCACCACCGGGTCCTGGGTTCTGGCACGGTGCTGGACAGCTCACGGCTGCGCTCGCTGATCGCCCGGCGCTGCGGCGTCGCCGTGCAAAACGTGCACGCCTACATCGCAGGCGAGCACGGCGATTCGGAGATCCCGCTGTGGACCAGCGCCACCGTGGGCGGGGTTCCGCTCCTGCGCTGGGAGGACGCCGAGCGGGCGCCGATCACCGCCGCCGAGGGGGATGGCCTCCGCCGCCAGGTGGTGCAGGCCGGTCACGAGGTGCTGCGCGGCAAGGGATACACCAACTACGCCATCGCGCTGGCCACGGCCGGGGTCATCGAGGCCGTGCTGTACGACGAGCATCAGGTGCTGCCGGTCAGCTCGCTGCTGACCGGCTATGCCGGGATCAGCGACGTGTGCCTGTCGGTGCCCTCGGTGGTCGGCCGGGCCGGCGTGCTGCGCGTCCTGCCGGTGCCGCTGTCCGAGGACGAGCGCGACGGCCTGCAGCACTCGGCCCGCGCGGTCCGCGCCGTGCTGGACAAGCTAGGGCTTTGACCGGCGGTCTCTGGTCGCCTGCATTCGCCGTGACGCCAGCTCACCGAGCCCGAGCCAGCCAGCCAGAGGTCGTCTCCGCTGAGCAGGAGACCAGGAAGAGGAGAAAGAAATGCTGCTAGACCGTCTCCCGGAACGCACGGCGCTCAGCCAGCTGCTCGACGCGGCGCGGGCGGGGCGCAGCGGCGTGCTGGTGATGCGCGGGGAGCCGGGGGTCGGCAAGACCGCGCTGCTGGAGTATGCGATCGAGTCAGCGGCCGGCCTGCGCGTTGCGCGGGTGGCCGGGGTCGAGTCGGAGATGGAGCTGGCGTTCGCTGCTCTTCAGCAGTTGTGCGCGCCGATGCTGGGCAAGCTGGAGGGCCTGCCGGATCCTCAGCGTGATGCGCTTGGAGTCGCGTTCGGCCTGAATATTGGGGCGGCGCCGGACCGGTTTCTGGTGGGGCTGGCCGCGCTCAGCCTGCTGTCAGAGGTGGCTGAGCAGCAGCCCCTTTTGTGCGTGATAGATGACGCGCAGTGGCTGGACCGGGCATCGACGCAGGCGCTGGCGTTTGTGGCGCGCCGGCTGCTGGCCGAGCCGGTGGCGCTGGTGTTCGCCACACGTGAGCAGGGCGAGGAGTTCCGGGAATTGCCGGAGCTGCTGGTCGGGGGTTTGCGTGATGGCGATGCGCGGGAGCTGCTCAGCTCAGTAATCAGGGGGCCATTGGATGAGCGGGTGCGTGACCGCATCGTCGCGGAGACGCGGGGCAATCCGCTGGCGTTGCTCGAGTTGCCGCGGGGCGTAACGCCTGCGGAACTGGCCGGCGGGTTCGGATTGCCGAGTGTGCCGGGGCGGCCCGGGTTGCCGGGGCGGATTGAGGATAGCTTCCGGCGGCGGCTGGAGGTTCTGCCGGCCGCCGCCCAGCGGCTGATGCTGGTCGCCGCGGCGGAGCCGGCCGGCGAGCCGGCGCTGGTCTGGAGGGCGGCGGAGCGGCTCGGGATCGGGGCCGAGGCCGTTGCGCCCGCGACGGACGCCGGGTTGCTGGCCATCGGCGAGCGGGTGACGTTCCGTCACCCGCTGGTGCGGTCGGCGGTGTACCGGGCCGCGTCACCGCAGGAACGGCGGGCCGCGCACCAGGCGCTGGCCGGAGCGACCGATCCGCAGGCCGACCCCGATCGCCGGGCCTGGCACCGCGCCCAGGCCACGCTAGGGCCTGATGAGGACGTTGCGTCGGAGCTGGAGCGCTCGGCGAGCCATGCCCAGGCGCGCGGCGGACTGGCCGCGGCGGCCGCCTTCCTGGAGCGCTCAGCCGCACTGACCCTCGACCCGGCGCGCCGGTCGGGGCGGGCGCTGGCCGCGGCACAGGCCAAATACCAGGCCGGCGCGTTCGATGCAACCCTGGGACTGCTGGCCACCGCGGAGGCTGGGCCGCCGGATGAGTTCCGGCGGGCCCGGGCGGACCGGCTGCGCGGCCAGATCGCGTTCGCGTCCAGCCGCGGCAGTGAGGCACCCCCGCTGCTGTTGAAGGCGGCCCGGCAATTTGAGCCGCTCGACTCGCGGCTGGCGCGCGAGACGTACCTGGACGCGCTGGCCGCCGCGATGTTCGCCGGCCGCCTGGCTCTTGGCGGCGGGATGCGGGAGGTGGCCGATGCGGCGTGTGCGGCGCCGCCGCCGCCGGGGCCCGCGCGCGCACCCGATCTGCTGCTGGATGGCCTGGCCCTGCTGATCTGTAAGGGTTATTCGGCGGGGGCGCCGGTGCTCCGCCAAGCGGTGAGCGCCTTCCGCGGGACGGATGTCTCCAGGGAAGAGGGGCTGCGCTGGCTCTGGCTGGCCTGCCATGCCGCGGGGATTGTGTGGGACTACGCCAGCTGGGACGTGCTGTCCGGACGCCAGGTCACGCTCGCCCGTGATGCTGGCGCGCTTATCGCGCTTCCCATCGCCTTTAACACGCGCGCGGGATTGCACCTGTTCGCAGGGGAATTCGCCGAGGCCGCCTCGATGGTGGCGCAGGCCGAGTCGGTGACCGAGGCGACGGGGAGCAGCATCGCGCCTTACGGCGCCCTGGCCCTTGCCGTCTTCCGCGGCCGGGAAGCGCAAGCCGCTCATCTGATCCAGGCCGCCACCGACGACGTGGCGCGCCGGGGTGAGGGTGGAGGGCTGAGCTCCGTTCAGTGGGCGGCCGCGGTGCTGAGCAACAGCCTGGGCCGCTATGAGGAGGCGCTGGCAGCAGCGCAGCGGGCGAGCGAGGATTCGCCTGCGGTCAGGTTCGCCAGCTGGGCGCTCGTCGAGCTGATTGAGGCGGCGGTGCGCAGTGCGGTACCCGAGCGCGCGGCCGGCGCCCTCCAGCGGCTCTCCGGCATCGCACGCGCCTGCGGGACCGACTGGGCGCTTGGTGCCGAGGCCCGCTCGCGAGCGCTGGTCAGCGACGGCGCAGCCGCCGAGAACCTCTACCGCGAGGCGATCGACCGCTTCGGCCGCACTCGCCTGCGGGTGGATCTCGCCCGCGCTCGCCTGGTCTACGGCGAGTGGCTGCGCCGCCAGCGGCGCAGACGTGACGCCCGCGATCAGCTCGGCAGCGCGTACGAGATCTTCGACTCGATCGGCGCCGCAGCGTTTGCCGAACGGGCGCGCATCGAGCTGCGGGCGACCGGCGGGCACGCCCGGCAGCGCACCGTCGCCACGCCAGATACCCTGACCGCGCAAGAAGCGCTGATCGCCCGCCTCGCCGGCGGGGGCGCCTCAAACCCGGAGATCGCCGCGCAGCTGTTCATCAGCCGCGCCACCGTCGCCTACCACCTGCGGAAGGTCTTCACCAAACTCGGCGTCAGCTCGCGCAACCAGCTTGCTCCCGCGCTTCCCGCACGACAATGCGCAGCACCGCCGGTCACGCAGCAGGGCTGATTGCGGGGCAGATGCCCGCACTGCGGCGGCAGTCCCGGCGTCGCCGGCTATCAGGACGCTATCGACCATTGGGTCACGAATGGATAACAGCGGTTCGGTCCGGCGCGGGCTCCGGCCGGGGTGGAGGGCCGGTACACGATGCGGTCAACTGACGGGCCGCTGGGAAAGCGCGAGAATCCGCTGCCCGCGAGGGACAGCCCGCCGCTACCAGGGCAGGTGCTGGTTGATCCACCTGAGCACGGGACCTGCCACCGGGTGCCGGTGCCAGCCTCGCGCCATGACTTCCCCGCGGACTGACTCGGCGGCCCCCCGCAGTCGCTGGCGCATCACCGTGGCCTGGTAGTCCCTGGCCCGGCGGCCCAGGAAGTGAACGCAATTGACGCAGATACCGACTTCGGGATGGTTGCCCAGGTGAACCAGGGCGTCTTCGGAGGTGATCCGGCCACAGCACCAGCATCCGCTCTCGCCTGTCTCGCCCACTGCGGTCTCAGTCTCAGCGCTCATGGCGGCTCCCGTCTGCTAGCAGCGAGTGTAGGCGCGCGGAATCTTGCCACCCAGCAGGTCGCCGGCCAGCTTCATTTCCGGCCTGCGGTGCTGCCCAGCTACAGCAGCGCAGCACCGACGGCCCGCTTGCCGTAGCGACCGCCCTGGAGGGGAACTCACTACAGCACGCGGAAGACCGCCAGCAGGATCAGGGTCAGCACTACTGACACGAGGATCGAGCCCAGGCACCCGAGCCGGTTCGAGAAAAACAGGAACACGGTCACTCACCCCTCTTATCCGTCGTCGGCGGCCTCGGATAAGTCCACGGCCCTGGGAGCTACCGCAGGAGAGCGGGGGGAAACCGGGCGGCCGGGAACGATGTCCGAGCCCTGGGCGTCGATCCACTTGGCCGGGGTCCGCGGCGGCGCCGTCCAGCCGTCCATGGCCGCCAGCAACTCTGCCGCCGCCGGCCGGGCCAGGATCATCTCCCGGTGATCCGCGCGGACGAAGCGCTCCTCCGTGGCGTGGTCCAGGAACCCCAGCAACCCGTCGTAGTAGCCCAGCACGTTCAGCAGCCCGGTCGGCTTGGCGTGCAGTCCCAGCTGGCCCCAGGTTACGATCTCCGCGAACTCCTCCAGGGTGCCGATCCCTCCAGGCAGCGCGATGAAAGCGTCGGCCAGTTCGGCCATCAGCGCCTTGCGCTCGTGCATGCTGCCGGTGACCCGCAACTCGCTGAGCCCCGGGTGGGCGACCTCGGCGTCGACGAGCAGCCCGGGGATCACGCCGATGATCTCGCCGCCCGCCGCCAGTACCGCGTCCGCCAGCGCGCCCATGAGGCCGACGTGCGCCCCGCCGTAGACGACCCGGATCCCGCGGGCCGCCAGGGTCCGGCCCAGATCAGCGGCGGCCGCCAGGTACTCCGGCCGCCGCCCCGGGTTGGAGCCGCAGAACACGCACGCCGATCGCATGGTCCCATCCTCGCCCGGGGCGGGGCCGGCGGTCACCGCGCGGCGGTCAGTTATCCAGGCCCAGGGTGAACGTGGGCTTGGGGGTGGTGGCGGGCAGCCGGTGCTCGTCGCTGAGCCGCCGGATCGCGGTCCCGGTGGCCAGGAACTCGGTGGCGTGCTCACCCCACACGTGGTTGGAGACCGCCACGTCGACGCCGACGATGCCGGACGCGCGCGCCTCGGACGCCTCGGCCTGCATCCGGACCAGGGCCAGCTCGCGGGCCTCGTACACGCCCTGGGTG
The DNA here is from genome assembly GCA_025964635.1 of Actinomycetes bacterium. GTDB lineage: Bacteria > Actinomycetota > Actinomycetes > Streptosporangiales > Streptosporangiaceae > RYN-230. The sequence continues at coordinate 8,057 of JAOPYP010000748.1, forward strand.
AACTGGAGCATCTCCTGGTTCCGCCCGGCCTGCCGCAGCGTCTGCATGACCGACTGGTGCGCGATGTGGTACACGCAGGTCCCCAGCACGAACGACACCGGCACGGCCCCCGCGGCCAGCAGCCGGAAGAAGTCCTGGGCCGACAGGTCCGAAGTGAACGCCCGGCCATCGGGGGCACGGTGCGCCCCCTCGCCCGCCAGCGCCTTGACCGCGGTGCCCGTGGCCACGAACTCCAGCACGTCCTGGCCCCACACGTACATCTGCATCCGCAGCGACACCCCGACCACGCCGTCGGCGCCGAGGTGGTCAGCCTCCGCGCGCATCCGGGCCATGGCCAGCTCGCGGGCGTTGTACATGGCCTGGGTGAGGACCTGCAGCTCGGCGTTCTGGGACCACCGGCCGACCTGGATACCGATGTGGTAGATCGATGAGCCCACCACGAACCCCAGCGGCTCGAAGCCCGCCTCGCCCAGCAGCACGTACTCCGACACCGACAGGTCGGAGGTGAAGACCCCGCCCGGGGCGGCTCCCGCGGTGTGCGCCAGGCGGCTGTCCGCGGCCTGGGGTTCCCACGTCGTCGTGTCGCCTGAGCCGCCGCTCCCGAACAGGGGCATCTGATTCTCCTTCGACCAGACCGCAGCTCTGAGTTGCCGCAAGTCAACGGGGCCTCAGCGTAGCCGCCGCCTGCTCCGGTGAGATGATCAATTGCTCATCGTTCACTGACAGGACGGGACACCAGCGCCGAGTGACACTCTTCTGCGTGCTGGGCGACGCGCACCTCGACGTCGTGGTCTGCCCGGACGGGCCGGTGGCGGAGGAGACCGACACCCCCGCGCGCACCTGGATCGGGGCGGGCGGCCAGGCCGCCAACGTGGCGGCGTGGATCGCGGCCCTCGGCGGCCAGGCCCGGCTCATCGCGGCGCGCGGCACCGACCAGGCCGCCCAGCTGGTCGCCAGCGACCTGCGCGACCGGGGCGTGTCCCTGCACGGGCCGGTGGTGGACGGCCGGACCGGCGTGGTGGTCTCCCTGTCCTACGACGGTGCCAGCCGGTCAATGCTGACCGACCGGGGCGTGGGCCCGCAGCTGAGCGCGGACGCCCTGGACGACGGCTGGCTCGCGGGCTGCGGCCTGCTGCACCTCCCGGCCTACAGCCTGACCCGGGCGCCGGTCAGCGGGGCCGCCCTGGCCGCGGCGGCCCGCGTGCCCCGGCTCAGCGTTGACCTATCATCAACGGCCGTACTGCATGACTACGGCGTGGCCCGGTTCCGGGCGCTGCTCGGCCGGCTCCGGCCCGAGGTGGTGTTCGGCACCGAGGCGGAGGCGGACCTGATCGGGGACCTGCCCGGAACCGATCTGGTGGTGAAGCTGGGCGCCCGGGGCGTGCGGGCCGGGGGCACCGAGTACCCGGCGCACCCGGTGGAGGCGGTGGACTCGACTGGGGCGGGCGACGCGTTCGCCGCCGGATACCTGGTCGGCGGGGTCAGCATGGGCCTGGCCGCGGCCGGCCGGGCGGTGGCCAGGATGGGAGCGATGCCATGAGGATCGACCCGTTGATGACGGATGAAGTGCGGGACGCCCTGGACCGCGGGCGGCCCGTGGTCGCGCTCGAGACGACCCTGGTCTCGCACGGCTTCCCCGGAGGGGCAGGCGTCCAGGTGGCGCTGGCCTCCGAGGCCAGGGTCCGGGACGCCGGCGCGGTGCCCGCCACGATCGGCATCGTGGACGGCACGCTGCGGATCGGGCTCACCGAGTCCGACCTGAAGCGGTTCGCCAGCGCCGGGGACGCGGCCCGCAAGGCCGGGGCCCGCGACCTGGCCGCCTGCCTGGTCCAGGGCGTGCTGGGGGCGACCACGGTCGGCGGCACGCTGGCCGTCTGCCGGCTGGCCGGGATCCGGTTCATGGCGACCGGCGGCACCGGCGGGGTGCACCGGGGTTTCGCCGCGGTCCCCGACGTCTCCGCCGACCTGCCGCAGATCGCCCGCACCCAGGCCCTGGTGGTGTCGTCGGGGGTCAAATCCATCCTGGACGTGGCGGCCACCGCGGAACTGCTGGAGACCCTCGCCGTGCCGGTGCTGGGGTGGCGCACCCGCACGCTCCCGATGTTCTACAGCGCCGAGGGTGGTCCACCAGTGTCCGCGGTGGTGACCGCCGCGGCGGAGGCCGCTCGCCTCACCGCTGCGCATTGGCTCCTCAACGGAACCGCTGGCGTGCTGCTCACCCGGCCACCGGACCCGTCGCTGGACATCGAGCCGATCCTGGCCGAGGCGGTCGATCGGGTCCGCCAGCAGGGGATACGCGGGCAGGCGGTGACCCCCGCGGTGCTGGAGCTGGTGCACGAACTCAGCGGGGGGCGCAGTATCGAGGTCAACCGGCAGCTGATCGCGGACAACGCGGGGCTGGCGGCGGAGGTAGCGGTGGCCTATGCGGGGCAGGACTGAGGCAAGCCACAGTGAGGTAGCCCCCGCGGAGCTGAAACCGCGGAGATAGACAGGAGAAACCCATGCGGATTGGCGTGGCACTGCCGGATCCATCCGGACCGGACGCACAGGGCCGGCCACCACTGGGCCAGGTGCGCGACGCACTGGGCCGCGCGGCGGACGACGGCTTCGCGTCCGCGTGGATGAACAACATCTTCGGCCTCGACGCGCTGACCGCGCTCGCGGTCGCGGGCAGCCAGGTACCGGGGATCGAGCTGGGCACGGCCGTCATCCCCACGTACCCGCGGCATCCGGCCGCCCTGGCCCAGCAGGCGCTGACCGTGGCCGCCGCCACCGACGGGCGGCTGACCCTGGGCGTCGGGACCTCGCACGAGGTCGTCATCCGGGACATGTTCGGCTACGACTTCAGCAGGCCGGTCGAGCACACCCGGGAGTACCTGTCCATCCTGCGGCCGCTGCTGCACGGGGAGCCGGCCAAGGTGCGGGGGAACCAGCTCAGCGCCGACATCGGGCTGGCTACGCCCGGGCCCACGCCGGTCCCGCTGCTGCTCGCGGCGCTCGGGCCCCGGATGCTGCGGCTGGCCGCCGAGTTCGCGGACGGAACCGTGCTGTGGATGACCGGCCCGGCCACGGTGCGGTCGCACATCGTGCCGACGATCACGGCCGCCGCGGAGGCCGTGGGCCGGCCCAGCCCCCGGGTGGTATGCATCCTGCCCATCTGCGTGACCAGCGACCCGGACGCGGCCCGGGCCGCCGCCGCCAAGGTCTTCGCCATGTACGGCCAGCTCCCGTCGTACCGGGCCATGCTGGACCGGGAGGGCGCGGCCGGACCGGCGGACGTCGCGCTGGTCGGGGACGAGTCGGCCGTCGAGGCCCAGCTCGCCGACCTGGCTGACGCGGGGGTGACCGACTTCGTGGCGGGGGCGTTCGGCCGCGGGGAGGACGCCGAGCGGACCCGCCGGCTGCTCATGTCGCTCCTCGGGACGTAAGCGGGGTGAACGTGATGCCCTTCCTCGATCGGGCCGACGCCGGGCGGCGGCTGGCCGGCCTGCTGGCCGGCCAGCTGATGATCGAGCGGGGACCGGGCACCGTCGTGCTCGGCCTGCCCCGGGGCGGCATCCCGGTCGCCTATGAGATCGCCCGGGCGCTGGACGCGCCGCTGGACGTCATCCTGGTCCGGAAGATCGGCCTGCCCGCCCAGCCTGAGCTGGCCATGGGCGCGATCGGCGAGGACGGCGTGCGGGTCGTCAACGACGACGTGGTCCAGGCGGAGCACGTCAGCGACCGGGAGTTCGCCGGGGTCGAGGAGGCTGAGCGGGCCGAGCTCGGCCGGCGGGCGGACCGCTACCGCGCTGGCCATCCGCGGCTGCCGCTGACCGGCAAGACCGCGATCGTGGTGGACGACGGGATCGCGACCGGATCCACGGCGCGGGCCGCGTGCCAGGTAGCGCGGGCGCACGGGGCGGCCCGGGTGGTGCTGGCCGTCCCGGTCGCGCCGCAGGCCTCGCTCGACGCACTGGCCAGCATGGCGGATGAGGTGGTGGCCGCGGAGGTGCCCGAGCCGTTCCTGGCCATCGGCCAGTGGTACCGGGACTTCGCGCAGACCGGGGACGCCGAAGTGGTTGAGCTGCTCCGCCAGTCCGGGAAAGCACACGGAGACGGGGACGCTGCCACCCCGGCCACCCCGGCCACCGCGGACCGGGACGTGATCGTCATGGCCGGGCCGGTCCCGCTGCCGGGACGGCTGACCGTCCCGGCCGGGGCGCGCGGGGTGGTGGTGTTCGCGCACGGCAGCGGGAGCAGCCGGAGCAGCCCGCGGAACATGTTCGTGGCCGGGGCGCTGCACGTGGTCGGGCTGGGCAGCCTGCTGTTCGACCTGCTCACGCCGGAGGAGGAAGCGGACCGGGCCAACGTGTTCGATATCGGCCTGCTGGCCAGCCGGCTGTCCGCGGCCACCACCTGGCTGCGCGCCCAGCCGGGGTTGCAGGAGGCCCGGGTGGGCTACTTCGGGGCCAGCACCGGGGCGGCCGCGGCGCTGCGGGCCGCGGCCGGGCCGGGCAGCGGGATCGCGGCCGTGGTCTCCCGGGGTGGCCGTCCCGACCTGGCCGGGGCGGCGCTGGGCGCGGTCCGGGCGCCCGCCCTGTTCCTCGTCGGCGCGCTGGACGACCGGGTGCTCGAGCTGAACGAGGCGGCCCGCGCGCAGATGCGCGGCGAGAGCCGGCTCGTGGTGATCCCGGGCGCGGGCCACCTGTTCGCCGAGCCCGGCACGCTGGAGCAGGTGGCGTCCCTGGCCCGCGACTGGTTCCTGCGCTACCTGCGCGCGGATCCGCCGGGCTGAACGTTCAGGAGGCCCGGGTCCGCCCGGCGTCCAGGAACGCGGTCAGCCGGTCCAGCGGCCAGGTGTTGATCACCTCGTCCGGGCTGAGCCAGCCGCGCTGCGCGGTGCCGATCCCGTAGCGCATCGCGGCGAGGTGGCCGACCGCGTGCGCGTCGCTGTCGATACTGAACCGCACGCCGTGCCGGCGGGCCAGCCGGACGTGCTCGGCGGACAGGTCGAGCCGGTCCGGGTACGCGTCGATCTCGATCGCGGTGCCGGTGCGCGCGCACGCCTTGTACACCGCGTCGAGGTCCGCGTCCACCGGCGGCCGCCGGCCGATCTTCCGGGTGGTGGGATGGCCCAGGATCGCCACGTGCGGGTTCTCGACGGCCCGCAGCATCCGCCGGGTCATTTCCTCCCGCGGCTGGGTGAAGTGCGAGTGCACCGAGGCCACGCACAGGTCGAAGCCGTCGAGGAACTCCGCCGGCCAGTCCACCTCGCCGTCCGGGCCGATGTTGAGCTCGGTGCCGTGCAGCAGCCGCATCCCGCCGAACTGGCCGTCGAGGCGGCGCACCTCGGCCCGCTGGGACAGCATCTTCTCGTCGGTCATGCGCTGCATGAACAGGTTGGGGGCGTGGTCGGTGACCGCGTAGTAGGCGTAGCCGCGGGCCGCGGCGGCCTCCAGCATGTCGGTCAGGGACGCCACGCCGTCGGTGAGGTTGGTGTGCGTGTGCAGGTCGCCGCGCAGGTCCGCCTCGGTGACCAGGACGGGAAGCTCGCCGCGCTGGGCGGCCTCGATCTCCCCGCTGTCCTCGCGCAGCGGCGGCGGGATCCACGGCAGGCCCAGCGCCTGGTACACGTCCTCCTCGGTGGCGGCGGCGAGCGGCGCCCCGGTCCCGGTGCCGGTCCCGGCGTCGAACAGGCCGTACTCCGACAGCTTGAGCCCGCGGTGGATCGCCATCTCGCGGAGCCGCACGTTGTGGGCCTGCGACCCGGTGAAATACAGCAGCGCCGCGCCCCAGCTGCCCTCCGGGACGACCCGCAGGTCGGCCTGGATTCCGTCGGTGGTCCGGATCGAGGTCTTGGCCTCCCCGCTGGCGATGACCTCGGCGGCCAGCGGCAGCTCCCGGAACGCGGTCATCAGCGCGGCCGGATCCGCGGCCACCGCGAGGATGTCCACGTCGCCGATCGTGTCCCGCATCCGGCGCAGCGACCCCGCGTACGCGCACCGGATACAGCCGGGCACGGCGGACAGCCTGGTGATGAGCTCGGCGGCCAGGTCCATCGCGGTGTCGATCCGGATCCGGCCCGCGGACTTGCGGACGAGCTCGATCCCGCGGAGCAGGTTCTCCTCGGACTTGGGGCCGAAGCCGGGCAGCCCCTCCAGTCGGCCCGCGGCGGTCGCGGCGGCGAGCTCGTCGACCGAGTCGATGCCGCGCTCGGTGTACAGGACCATGGCCCGCTTCGGCCCCAGCCCCGGCACCCCGGTCAGCCGGCGCACCCCGTCGGGGACCTTGGTGCGCAGCGCCTCCAGCTGGCGGATGTGGCCCGTGCCCAGGTAGTCGCGGATCTTGGCCGCGATGGCCCGGCCGACGTTCGGGATCCGGGCCAGCTCCGCGGGATCGACCTGCGCCAGGTCCTGCGGGTAGCCCGCCACCGAGCGGGCAGCCTTCTCGTAGGACCTGATCCGGAACGCGTCGCCGCCGGTGATCGCGAGCAGATCGGCGTACTCGGCGAGCAGCGCCGCGACCTCGTCGTTAGTGCGCACGGCACTGATTATCCAGCCGTCCCGCTACGGCGGGCACGGCCGTGTATCCGGGCCAGCCCGCTGCGGCGGGCCGGCCCGGGTAATCGCCCGGCGTCATCCACAGGGCGGCGCGTAGCGCCGGCCGGGCAGGAAGTTCGCCCACTCCGTCCTGGTCAGCGGCTGCCCGGCGGTGGCGCACACCCCGGCGGCCGCCGCGCGGGCCTGGGTGTCCCACAGCCGGACGGTGCCGTCCGCGCTGGCCCCGGCCAGGGTGGCGCCGCCCGCGCCGAAAGCCACCGAGTACACCGCCCGGGCCGGCCCGGTGAGCGAGGCGAGCAGGGCCGGCCGGGCCGGGTCCGTCACCTGCCACAGCCACGCGGTGCCGTCGGTCGCGCCGGCGGCGAGCGTGCGGCCGTCCGGGCTGAAGGTCACCGAGTACACGTAGCCGGCCGGGCCGGTCAGCGCGGGGCCCAGCTGGACCGGACGGGCCAGGTCCGCGACGTTCCACAGCCGCACCCGCTCGTCCGAGCTGCCCACCGCGAGCGTCCGGCCGTCCGGGCTGAACGCCACCGAGATCGCGTAGCTCGCCAGGCCGCCCAGCCGGTGGCCGATCGGCACGGGACGGCGCGGATCGCTGATGTTCCACAGCCGGGCGAAGCCGTCCGCGCTGGCCGCCGCCAGCGTTTTCGCGTCCGGGCTGAACGCCACCGAGAACGCGATGGTGCGGGAGTCGGGCACGCTGGCCACCAGCCGGGGGCGGGCCGGGTCGGCGAGCGACCACAGCCGCACTGCGCCGTCGTCACCGCAGGTGGCCAGCAGGCGGCCGTCCGGGCTGAACGCGGCGAACTCCACCAGGTCCTTGCCGGAAGCCTGGTCCGTGATGGGCCCGCTGAGCGGGGCCAGCGCCCCGTCCGGAGCCACCCGCCAGAGCTGCATCACCCCGTCGCCGTATCCGGCCGCCAGGCTGGTGCCGGCCGCGGAGAACGCCACCGCGTTGACGATCGTGCCCGCCGGGCCGGGCGGGGCGGCCGCCGCGAGTTGCGTGCGCCGGGACGGGTTCCAGACCTGCAGGCTGGAGCCGCCGACCGCGAGGAGGCGGCCGCCCGGGCCGTACGCCACGCTGTTCACCGGCCCGCCGGCGCGCAGCACCGGGGTGGGCAGCACCCAGATCCGGACCAGGCCGTCCGCGTCCCCGGCCACCAGGTGACCTGCGCTGTCCCAGGCCAGCGAGGTCACCGGCTGCGGCTGCGGCAGGATCGCGCTCAGCGTCCGGGTGGCCAGGTTCCACACCAGCACCCGGTCGTCGCTGCTGCCTGCGGCCAGGCTGCGCCCGTCCGGGCTGAACGCGACCGCGTTCACCCAGTCCGTCGCGCCGGCCAGGGTGCCGTCCGGGACCGGCCGGGAGGGCCTGGTCACCGTCCACAGCCACACCGTGTTGTCCTGGCTGCCCGCGGCCAGCGTGCGGCCGTCCGGGCTGAACGCCACCGCGTACACGCCCTTGGCCGGCCCGGTCAGCGGCTGGCCCAGCGTCACCGGATGGGCGGGATCGGACACGTCGAACAGGCGGACGGTCTTGTCGGCGCTGCCCGCGGCGAGCGTGCGCCCGTCCGGGCTGAACGCCACCGACTGCACGTAGCCGGCCGGGCCGGTCAGCGGCTGGCCCAGCGCCGCCGGGCGGGCCGGATCGGCCAGGTTCCACAGCCGGACGGTGTCGTCGGCGCTGCCCGCGGCCAGCAGCGCACCCTGGGGGCTGAACGCCAGCGAGTACACGGTGTTCGCCGGCCCGGTCAGGGGCACGCTGAGCCGGGCCGGGTGAGCCGGGTTCCGTACGTCCCACAGCAGCACGTCGCGCCCGGCCCCGGCGGCCGCGAGGAGATGACCGTCCGGGCTGAACGCCACCGAGTACAGCGGGTCCTTGCGGTTCTTGGGCAGCAGGGGCGCGCCGAGGGGGACCGGGTGGCCGGGCCGGGCCACGTCCCACAGCCGCAGGGTGCCGTCCGCGCCGGCCACCGCCAGGACGCGATGGCCGGGGCTGAGGCTGACCGCCTCCACCACCCCCGCCGAATCGGAGAGCCGGGCCGCGGCCGGGCCGCCGGACGACTCCAGCAGGCTGGCCCGGGCCTCGGCGGTCGGCGCGATCCGGTAGGCGGCCAGGCTCAGCTGGGCCGCCAGCCCGGCGCTCTGCCCGCGCACCTGATCAGCCTCGATGGCCACTTCGCGTGACTGCGCGGTGTTCCTGGCCGCCGTCGCGTTGTCCCCGGCGCTGATCGCCGCCTCGCGCTGCCGGAAGGCGTACCCGGCCAGCGCGACGGTCACGACGACCAGCACGGTCAGCGCGGCGACGAGGCGGCGCAGCCGCAGGGTGCGATTCCGTTCCGCGGCCTGCTGCAGTTGTTCCTGCACGGTCCCCGCATCCACGAACGCCCGGGTCAGCGTGCCCAGGCTGTCCCGGTTGACCGGGTCGGCGGCCCAGTCCCGGGCCAGCGCCAGCTGGCCGCCGCGGAGCAGGGCCGCGGGATCCCGCCCGGCCTCGTCCCAGGCCCGGGCGGCGTCGCTGAGCCGCCGCCGGACGCGCATGCCCTCCCGGTCGGCGTCGATCCAGCTGCGCAGCAGCGGCCACGCGGTCAGCAGGGCCTCGTGGGTGATCTGCGCGCTGTCCGCGTCCACGGTGATCAGCCGTTCCGCGACGAAACGGTCGAGCACCTCCCCGGGCGACGCGGCGTCGCCCGGCGCGTCGCGCAGTTCGGCCAGCCGCACCAAGCTGCGCGTCTCCGGCGCGTCGTCGGCCACGTACACCAGGCGCAGGAAGAGCCGCCGGGCGATCTCCCGTTCAGCCTCGCTCAGTGCCCCGTAGACCTGGTCGGCGGTCCGCGCGATCGCGTGCCGGATGCCCCCGCTGGCCTGATAGTCAGCCACCGTGAGCCGGCCTCCGTGGCTGCGCGACCAGGTGGTGAGCAGGGCGTGGGAGAGCAGTGGCAGCGCCCCGGCCTCGTGCGCGGCCCCCGGCGGGCCACCGTCGGGGGCATGCGGCGACAGGTCGCGGAGCAGCAGTTCGACCAGGCCCTCGTCCACGTCGAGCCGGGCCAGGTGGGCGGGCTCGACGATGGCGCGGCGTACCTCCTGCCGGGTCATCGGCACCACCACGACCTGGTGTTCCTGAAGCGCCCGGGCCAGGTCCGGGTGCCGCAGCGCGCGGTCGTAGAAGTCAGCCCGGAGGGCCAGCACCACCACGGCCGGGCCCGTGAGCGCGCAGATGGCCGAGATGAAGCGAACCTGCTCCGCCTCGTCACGGCAGGCGGTGAATATTTCCTCAAATTGATCCACGACGATCAGCAGCCCAGGGTCGCCGCCGCCGGGGGTACCGGACGCCTCGCCGGGGTCACTGCCGCCGGACAGGAGCCGGGGTGCCTCACCCGGGTCACGGCGCAGGGCCGCCTCGATGCGGCTGCTGTCCGCAGGCCCCGGCGGGTCACCCGGGCCGGGGCCGGCCATCTCCGGCCCGGCCATCTCCGGGCCGGCGGCGTCCGGGCCGGCCGGAGCCAGCCGGGCCAGCTGCCGGGCCAGCTCGCGAAGCGGCGTGGCGCCGGGCGTGAAGACGGCTAATCTGCGCCCGGGCCAGTCCGGCAGCGACGGGATCAGCCCGGCCCGCAGCAACGACGACTTGCCCGAGCCGGAGGACCCGACCACGGTCAGCGGCACCCCGGGAGTGGGAGCCGCGGTGGCCAGCGTGACCAGGCGGGCGGTGAGGTCTTCCCGGCCGAAGAACCAGGCCGCGTCCTCGGGCTGGAAACTGGCCAGGCCGCGGTAGGGCGCCGGGGTGGCGGCCGGCCGCCGCCCGGGCCCCCGGCGGATCCGGTTGAGCGCGCTCGTCCACTCGCCCAGCCGGCCGGGACGTTCCTCGCCGCAGACCCGGAGGATCTTCGGGAGCAGCCCGGGCAGGCTCGGCGGCGGCAGGTGACGACCCGCGAAATAGTCCCCCGCGGTACTGGCCGGGATGCCCACCGCCCGGGCCACCTCCCGCACGGTGAGCCCGGCCCGCTGCCGGGCCAGCGTCAGTTCCCGGCCGAAGTCCAGCGGGGTGGCGATACGCCCGGGGTCCGGATGCTCAGGATCACCGGCTGGTGCTGGAGGCGGTGGCGCCGGCGGTTCCGGCTCCTTGTCACGTGGGCCAGGTGCCCGCTGTCCCCCCTCGGTGGCCACGTCATCCCCCTCCGGATCGACGGCCACGGGTGCGCTGACTGCTCGCCGTCCCGCTGTCTGCATGACTCCTGGGGGCCGCGCTGAGTTGACATCTGAGCCGGAATCCGTCAAATCAGCAGGTGACGACCGGGCTGTCCGACCTTGTCCGAGGGTTATCCGTGCCCCGGCGCGCGGCCGGGCCGCCCCGGACACTTAGGGGCATCGGGCCCTGGGCCCGCCCGGCGTGCGGGTGGCCCCAGGTGAGGGGGCACGCAACGTCCCCACGCCTGGCGCGGGCGTGGGGACACCCATCCCGGTCCCGTTCGGCGAGCATTTGGGGGGTAGGGGGCCGCCGAACGGGACCGGGATGGCCTGATCAGGAGCGGCCCGGCACCAGCCGCTCGTCCCAGGCTCGCTGCAGGGCCGCGAGCAGCGTGTCCACCGGCTGGGCCCCGGCCACGCCGTAGCGGCGGTCGATCACGAAGAACGGCACGCCGGTCGCACCCAGCCCGGCCGCCTCCCGCCCCTCGTCCGCCACCCGGTCCGCGTACCGGCGGGACAGCAGCGCCTCGCGCGCGTCCTCCGGGTCCAGGCCGATCTCGCCGGCCAGGCTGACCAGGTCCTCCACCGAGAAGATGGGCCGCGCCTCGCCGAAGTAGGCGGTGAACAGGCGGTCCCACGCCTGGGCCTGCTTACCCTGATCGGCCGCGTACGCGAGCAATTCGTGGGCCAGCGCGGTGCTGCCCACCTGGTTGTCCAGGACGTGGTAGGGGCGCAGGCCCTCGCTGTCCGCCAGACCCTCGACCCGCCGGGTCATGGCGTCGATCTGCCCGTCGTCCAGCCCCTTCTTCCGGAGCATGTCCCGGACCGGCTCACTCGATCCAGCCGGCGCTCCCGGGTCCAGCTGGAAGGAATGGTGGGTCACCTGCACCTCGTCGCGGTGCGGGAAGCGCTCCAGCGCCGCCTCCAGCCGGTGGTTGCCCAGACCGCACCACGGGCAGATGACATCCGCCCACACCTCAACCTGCATCCGTGCCCTCCACATGTCCGTGCTCCGTGGTCTCCTACAACGGGCAGGTGCGCGGAAGCCTTCCCGCGATGACCGGCGGGGCACGGCCGGGCCAGGGCGCTGTCGCCCGGGCCCGGGCCTGCGCCCAGGGGACAGCGCCAGTAGCTGCTGCGGACCCTCACCAACTGTTGCCCCCCGGGACTCTTCCAGCGCGCCGTCGGCCGAGGTAACGTTCAAGCGGGTCCCGGGCCGATGACCCACCGAAGAGCCACTGCTGAGGGTGTGAGGTGGCCGCGCAGGTTGGCCTTGGCCGCGCAGACGTTCCCTCCTTCGTCACTCCCCGGGACCCGCCAGCTCACCGCACGGCCCGCGCCGTGCGGGACGACGACGAGGGCGGATTGGCGGGCCGGGCGTGAGCCGTGGGCACGACATTGGCGGCCAGACCGGGTTCGGCCCGGTCCCGCTGGGCGAGGACGGCCAGCCCTTCGAGCACGACTGGGAGGCCCGGGTCTACGCGCTGAACGGCGTGCTCCGGGCGCGTGGCCTTTACAGCGTGGACGAGTTCCGGGACGCCATCGAGCGGATCCCGCCCCAGGAGTACCTCGGGCTGAGCTACTACGAACGCTGGCTGCGCGCGATCGAGACGGTCCTGGTCGAGAAGGACCTGCTCGCTGTCCTGGAGACCGGGTGACGCTGAGCCCGGGGACGCGGGTCCGGGCCCGGCTGGCCGATCCGGACCACCACACCCGGGTGCCGGGCTACGTGCGCGGGCAGACCGGGGAGGTGGTCGAGGCGGCAGGTCAGTGGCCGCTGCCCGATGACCGGGCCCGGGGTATCACGCCGCCCCGGGTGGAGACGGTCTACTCGGTGCGGTTCCCCGCCGCCGGGCTGTGGGGCAGCGGGACACACTGGGTCGTGGTGGATCTGTGGGAGTCCTACCTGGAGGAGGCCGGCTGATGGGAGCGGGGCACGCCGAGCAGCCGGCGGCCGTCCGTGTGCGCCACCTGGAGGAGCGGGTGCTCGCCGCCGGGCTGGCCTCGGACGGGGAGATGGACGCCGTCCTGGCCCGGCTGTACGCTCACGCGTCGCCGCTGAACGGGGCCCGCATCGTGGCCCGGGCCTGGTCCGATCCCGGCTACGCGGCCCGGCTCCTGGCGGACGGCAACGCGGCCGCGGCGGAGCTGGGCTTCGATACCGCGCACGCGGGCAGCGGGTACCGGCTCAAGGCCGTGGCCAACACCCCGGGCGCGCACAACATGATCGTCTGCACGCTGTGCTCCTGCTATCCGGTGTCGCTGCTCGGTCCCTCGCCCAGCTGGTACAAGAGCCTGCCCTACCGCTCACGGGCGGTCCGCGAGCCGCGTGCGGTGCTGGCCGAGTTCGGGTTGGACCTCCCGCCGGACACCCAGATCGTGGTGTGGGACGCGAGCGCCGAGAACCGCTTCCTGGTTCTGCCCGCCCGCCCGGCGGGGACCGACGGCCTGGCCGAGAAGGAACTCGCCGCCCTGGTCACCCGCAACGGGCTGATCGGCACGGCGGCGGTCTGACCCCCGGGCCCCGGGCCCCCGGGTGCGGCACTGTGCGAACGGACCACGCGTTCGATCACTCCCGGGCGGGTATGCCAGATTCGAGGCCATCTGTCCTGGCCGCTGGACAACTTTCGGCCGCGCGCCCGCGCGGAAACTGGGGGAGTGCCATGAAGCTGCTGGCTGCCGTGATCATCGCGGCCGTGCTCGGCGCGATCGTCGTCAACCGCGATGACATCATGCGATACGTGAAGATGCGCCAGATGTAACCAGACAGGGAAAGGTGACATGACCACTGCCGCCGCCGTGGCCAGCGCGGTCGACTTCGGGACCTACGGTGACTACCGCGTGAAGGCCCCGCCCCGGGCGGACGGCGCCTTCGTCCGCCCGCTGTATCCCTTCCAGGGCCGGGTGAGCGCGGACGGATCCAGCGGCTACCCCGCCGAGGCCGGCCGCTACCACCTGTACATCTCGCTGGCCTGCCCGTGGGCCCACCGCTCGCGATCGTCCGGGCGCTGCTGGGCCTGGAGGATGTGGTGTCGATGTCGGTGGTCGACCCGGTCCGGGACGGGCGGGGCTGGGCCTTCCGGGACGGCCCCGGCTACACGCCGGATCCGGTGAACGGCTTCACCCTGCTCCGGGACGCCTACCAGGCGACCGAACCGGGCTACGACGGGCACGTCTCGGTGCCGGTGCTGTGGGACAAGAACGCCGGCCGGATCGTCTCGAACAACTTCCCCGACATCACCATCGACCTGGAGACGCAGTTCGGCCACTGGGCCAGCCCGGCGTCCGACCTGTACCCGGCCGCGCTGCGGCCGGAGATCGACGCGCTCAACGAGCGGGTCTACGCCACCGTCAACAACGGCGTGTACCGGTGCGGGTTCGCGACCTCACAGGAGGCGTACGACAGCGCGGTGGCCAGCCTGTTCGCCACCCTGGACGACCTCGACCAGCGCCTGGCCACCCGGCGGTACCTGTTCGGCGACTCGCTCACCGAGGCGGACGTGCGGCTGTGGGTGACGCTGGCCCGGTTCGACGCGGTGTACGTCACCCATTTCAAGGCCAACCTGCGCCGCCTGGCCGACTACCCCCACCTCTGGCCGTACGCGCGGGACCTGTACTCGATCCCGGCGTTCCGCGGCACCACGAACTTCGACCACATCAAGCGGCATTACTACGGGACCCACCCGCAGCTGAACCCGCTGCGGATCGTGCCGGCCGGCCCGATCCTGGACTGGGACGCCCCGCAGCAGCGGGCGGCGCTGGCCGGACCTGGCCCGCGCTGACCGGCGGAAGCCGGCCCGGTTCATGGCCGGGGCGATCCCGTCGGTGTGGGCGATGAGCCGGATGCCCGGAATTACCGGGTGAGCTCGGCGTACAGCGCCGCGGTCTGCGCGGCGATGGCGTCCCAGCCGAACTCGGCCGCGGCCCGCTTCCGGCCCGCTGTGCCCATGGCGTCCGCCCGCCCGGGATCGCCGATCACGGCGTTCAGCGCAGCCGCCAGCGCGGCCGGGTCGTCCGCCGGGACCAGCAGCCCGGTCTCCCCGTCGGCGACCACCTCGGGGATACCGCCGACCCGGGACGCTACCACCGCCGTGCCGCACGCCATCGCCTCCAGGTTCACGATGCCGAGCGGCTCGTACAGCGACGGGCAGGCGAACACCGTGGCGTGGCTGAGCAGCTGGATGACCTCAGGCTTAGCCAGCATCTCCGGGATCCAGATCACGCCGGTGCGGGCCGCCTGCAGGCTCGCCACCAGCCCGGTGACCTCGGCGGCCAGCTCGGGGGTGTCCGGCTGGCCGGCGCAGAGCACCAGCTGCACCTCCGGCGGCAGGCGGGCCGCCGCGCGGAGCAGCACCGGCACCCCCTTCTGCCGGGTGATCCGCCCGACGAAGATCACCAGGGGCCGCGACGGGTCCACCCCGTACCGCTGCAGGACCCCGGTCCCGGAGTCCGGGGCGTACTCCCCGGTGTCGATCCCGTTCCGGATGACCCGGATCCGGTCCGGGTACACCGCGGGATAGGCGGCCAGCACGTCCTCCCGCATCCCCTCGGACACCGCGATGACCGCGGCGGCGCCTTCGACCGCCACCCGCTCGCACCAGCCGGACAGGGCGTAGCCGCCGCCGAGCTGCTCCGCCTTCCACGGCCGCAGCGGCTCCAGCGAGTGCACCGTCACCACGTGCGGGATCCCGTACAGCATCGAGGCCAGGTGCCCGGCGAGGTTGGCGTACCAGGTGTGCGAGTGCACCAGGTCCGCGCCGCCCACCGCGGCGGTCATGGACAGGTCGGTGGAGATCGTGGCCAGCGCCTGATTCGCCCCGGCCAGCAGTTCCCACGGCCGGTGGGCCACCGCCCCGGGACGGTCCCCGCCCTCGCAGTGGACGGTCACGTCGACCAGCCCGGCCAGCTCCCGGGCCAGGTAGGTGACGTGCACTCCCGCGCCGCCGTACACCTCGGGCGGGTACTCGCGGGTCAGCAGGGCCACCCTGAGCCGGTCGGTGCGGGCCGGTGCGAGGGGGACACCGGCCATGGTCATACCGTCACCTTCTGGCTCTTGCCCACCACGGTGATGCCCGCCTCGGAGACCGCGAAGCCGCGTTCCCGGTCATGGTCCTTGTCCACGCCGATCGTGATTCCCTCGGGCACGGTGACGTTCTTGTCCAGGATCGCGTCCCTGACCACCGCGTGCCGGCCGATGATCGTGTTGTGCAGGATCACCGACCGCTCCACGGTCGACCAGCTGTTGACCCGCACGCCCGGGGAGAGCACGGACTCGCGGACCAGCCCGCCGGACACGATGACGCCGTTGCTGACCAGGCTGTCGATGGCCCGGCCGACCCGGTCCCCGGAGTCGTGCACGAACTTCGCGGGCGGCAGGCTCGGCACGTTGGTCAGGATCGGCCACCGGTCGTTATAGAGGTTGAACACGGGGTGGATGGCGCACAGGTCCATGTGCGCCTCGAAGTACGAATCCAGCGTACCGACGTCCCGCCAGTACCCGGCGTCGCGCTCGCTCGCCCCGGGCACCTTGTTGGTCATGAAGTCGTACACGTGGGCGCAGCCCTCGTCCACCAGCATCGGGATGATGTCGCCGCCCATGTCGTGGCGGCTGTTCGGGTTGGCCGCGTCCTTGCGCAGCGCCTCGATCAGCACATCGGTGGAGAACAGGTAGTTGCCCATCGACGCGTAGGCCTCGTCGGGCCGGCCGGGCAGCGGGGGCGGGTCGGCCGGCTTCTCCAGGAACGCCTCGAGCGTGTGCCCGTCCGCACCGGCCTGGATCACGCCGAACGCGGTGGCCTCCATGCGCGGCACCGGGATGGCGGCGACCGTGACCCCGGCCCCGTGCTGGCAGTGCTCATCGAGCATCTGCCGCGGGTCCATCCGGTAGACGTGGTCCGCGCCGAACACGATGACCAGGTCGGGCTTCTCGTCGTAGATCAGGTTCAGCGACTGGTAGATCGCGTCGGCCGAGCCGGTGTACCAGTGCGGGCCGAGCCGCTGCTGGGCGGGCACGGGCGTGACGTAGTTGCCGAGCAGCGTGCTCATCCGCCAGGTCGTGGAGATGTGCCGGTCCAGGCTGTGGCTCTTGTACTGGGTGAGCACGGCGATCCGCAGGATCCCGGCGTTGACCAGGTTGGAGAGCGCGAAGTCGACCAGCCGGTACATGCCGCCGAACGGCACGGCCGGCTTGGCCCGGTCCGCCGTCAGCGGCGCCAGCCGCTTGCCGGCCCCCCCGGCCAGCACGATGCCCAGAACTCGCTTATCTGCCATCTGTCACCCCTCACGTGCCTTCTGCTTCCTTCAGCACGCCGTCCAGGATCTGCTGAGCCTCGTCCTGGATGCGGGCCAGCTGCCCGGGGCCGGCGAACGACTCCGCGTACAGCTTGTAGACGTCCTCGGTCCCCGAGGGACGCGCGGCGAACCAGCTCTTCTCCGTGATCACCTTGATACCGCCGAGCGGTTCGCCGTTGCCCGGGGCCGTGGTCAGCCGGTCCAGCACCCGCTCGCCCGCGAGTTCGGCCACGCTGACCTGGTCCGGGGACAGTTTCGCCAGCAGCGCCTTCTGGGCCCTGGTCGCGGGCGCGTCGATCCGGGCGTAGGCCGGGTCGCCCAGCCGGCCGGCCAGGTCCCGGTACCGCTCACCCGGCGACTGGCCGGTCACCGCCGTGATCTCCGAGGCCAGCAGGGCCAGGATGATGCCGTCCTTGTCGGTGGTCCAGACCCGGCCGTCGGTACACAGGAAGGAGGCCCCGGCGCTCTCCTCGCCGCCGAACGCGATGGAGCCGTCCAGCAGCCCCGGCACGAACCACTTGAACCCCACCGGCACCTCGTACAGCGTGCGCCCGGCGTCCTCGGCCACCCGGTCGATGATGGAGGAACTGACCATGGTCTTGCCCACCGCGGCATCGGAGGGCCAGTCCCTCCGGTGCCGGTACAGGTAGTCGATGGCCACCGCCAGGTAGTGGTTGGGATCGAGCAGGCCCGCGTCCGGGGTGACGATGCCGTGCCGGTCGGAGTCGGTGTCGTTGCCGGTCGCGATCGCGAACTCGTCCGCCCGGCTGATCAGCGAGGCCATCGCGTACGGCGAGGAGCAATCCATCCGGATCCGGCCGTCCCAGTCCAGGGTCATGAACCGGAACGTGGGGTCCACGTCCGGGTTGACCACGGTCAGGTCGAGCCCGTAGCGGTCGCCGATCTCGCCCCAGTACGCGACGCTGGCGCCGCCCAGCGGGTCGGCGCCGATCCGGATGCCGGCGCCGCGGATCACGTCCAGGTCCACCACGTCGGGCAGCTGCGTGACGTACTCGCCCAGGAAGTCGAAGGTGGCGGTGGTCGGCGCGTTCCTGGCCGCCGCGTACCGCACCCGCCGCACCTCGCGCAGGCCGCCGGCCAGCAGCTCGTTGGCCCGGTCCTGGATGACCGAGGTGATCTGCGACCCGGCCGGGCCGCCGTCGGGCGGGTTGTACTTGAACCCGCCGTCCTCCGGCGGGTTGTGGGACGGGGTGATCACGATCCCGTCGGCCAGGCCGTCGGTGCGCCCGTCGTTACAGGCCAGGATGGCCCGGGACAGCGCGGGAGTCGGCGTGTACCCGTCCCGGCTGTCCACCAGCACGGTCACCTCGTTCGCCGCGAGCACCTCCAGCGCGGTCACGAACGCGGGCTCGGACAGCGCGTGGGTGTCCCGGCCGAGGAACAGCGGGCCGGTGGTGCCCGCCCGGGCCCGGTAGTCGCAGATGGCCTGGGAGGTGGCCGCGATGTGATCCTCGTTGAACGAGGAGCGCAGCGCCGAGCCGCGGTGGCCCGAGGTGCCGAAGCTCACCCTCTGCTCGGGGACCGCCGGATCCGGATGCAGGGCGTAGTAGGAGGTGACCAGCCTGGCCACGTCCACCAGGTCCGCCTGGCTGGCCAGCTGGCCAGCCCGCTCGTTCACCCGCACGGTGGGGCTCCTCTCCTCCGGTAACTAAGTGTTCCGGTAATCCCCGCCGGCCGCCATGGCCGGCGCGCTCCGGAAACCGGCGCGCCGGAATCAGTTCCCCGGGAGCAGAGCCTTATCCCGCGCCGTCGGGCGGGGCCGGGATAAGGGCTGCGATGATGGCAGTGTGACCAACAACTCACGACCACCACTGACCCGGCGGGCCCGCCTGTGGGCGGCCGCCGAGGCCAGGGGGGTCCCGCTGCGGACCATCCTGGCCGTCGCGCTGGTGGTGATCGCGGTCTACATGCTGGCCAAGGTGGTCTACCGGCTCCGCGACGTGCTGCTGCTGATCATCGTGGCCGCGTTCATCGCCGTGCTCCTGAACCCGCTCGTGGTGGCCCTGCAGCGGTGGAAGATCCGGCGGCGGGGCTGGGCGGTCGCGGTCGTGACGCTGTGGGGGCTGGTCGTCTTCGCTGGCCTGGCCTTCGCGTTCGGCTACCCGCTGGCCAACGGGATCAATCACCTGGCCCAGAAGCTCCCGGACTACGTGGCCGCCGCGACCCACGGCCGGGGCTGGATCGGCCACCTGGTCACCAGGTACCACGTGCAGACCTGGGTGAATAAGAACGCGCCCAAGCTGGTCAGCTTCGGTCAAGGGCTGGCCAAGCCCGCACTGAGCCTGGGCAAGGGGGCAGCGACCCTGCTATTCCAGCTGTTCACCATCTTCATCCTGGTGCTGCTCCTGCTGCTGGAAGGCCCGAAGATGCGGACCGGCCTGCTGGGCTCGATGGACCCGGCCCGGGCCGAGCGGTACCGGCGGGTCGCGCACGAGGTCAACCGGTCGGTCACCGGGTACATGCTCGGCAACGTCCTCACCTCCGTGACCGCGGGCGCGGTGGTGTTCGTGACGCTGCTGGTGACGGGCGTGCCGTTCCCGTTCCTGTGGGCGCTGTGGGTGGCGCTGGTGGACTTCCTGCCGATGATCGGCGGGGCGCTGGCCGGGATTCCCACCGTTCTGTTCGCCGCGGCCCACTCGCTCAGCGCCGGGATCATCACGCTGGTCGTGTTCCTCGTCTACACCCAGATCGAGAACCACGTGCTGAACCCGATCGTGATGAGCCGCACGGTCCGGGTCAACCCGCTGCTGGTGCTGCTGTCCATCCTGGTCGGCGGGGAGATCGGCAGCTGGATCGGCGGGATATTCGGCGCGTTCGTGGGCGCGCTGCTGGCGATCCCGGCGGCCGGTGCCCTCCAGGTCGTGGTCCGGGAGTTCTGGCAGGCCACGGACCCCGCGGCGGCGGCCGGCGCGGCCGGCCAGGCGATCAACGCCACGCCCAACGCGGCAGACCAGGCCGCTTCGGGCGCGGCGGACGCTGCTGCTGACGACGCCGCCGCTGATGGGGCGGACGGTGCTGGCGACGCCGGTGCCGACGGGGCGAACGGTGCGGCGCCGCCGCCGTCGCCGGTCAAGCCCGGCCGCTGGGCCAGCCGCTTCTCCCGGCGCTGACCCGCACCAGTCTGAGGCCGGCCGGGCGGAGGACGGCGCGGCGCGGGCGGCACACTGGGGGCATGGAGAGGATGCTCACGCCCCGGCGGGCCACGGCGGCGGACCTGCCGCGGGTCCGCGACGTGGTGACGGCCGCGTACACGAAGTACCTGACCCGGATGGACCGGCCGCCCGCGCCGATGCTCCGGGACTACACCGGCCCGGCCCGGGAGGGGCTGGTCTGGGTGGTCGGCGATCCGGTCGTGGGCCTGGTCTCGCTGACCCCGGAGCCGGGCAGCCTGCTGATCGAGAACATCGCCGTGCACCCCGGCGCCCAGGGCACCGGGCTCGGGCGGCGGCTGCTGGAGTTCGCCGAGCAGGAGGCCGCCCGGCGCCAGCTCGCCCGGGTCTCCCTCTACACCAACGAGGTGATGACCGAGAGCCAGGCGGTCTACGCCAGGCTCGGCTACCGGGAGGTCCGGCGGGCCACCGAGCACGGGTACCGGCGCATCTTCATGGTTAAGGACCTGGCCGCCCGGCCCGGCTAGTCTCCCCGGGCTGCCGGCCTAGCCGGACTGCCAGCGCCGGACGGCGAGCAGTCCGGGCGGGACGGACAGCAGCACCAGCCAGATGGCCAGGTACAGGGGCTCGCGGCCGAGCGGGCCGCCCTCGGCCAGGCTGCGGATTAGGTTCACGGCGGCGGTCACCGGGTTGGCCCGCGCCAGCGGCTGGAGCCACCCGGCCAGCCGGTCAACCGGGGTGAACGTGGAGCTGATGAACGTGAGCGGCACCATCGGCAGGAACAGGGCCCGGCCCGCGGTGTCCGGGTCGCGGATCCGCAACGCGAGCCACGACATCGTGATGCCGAGCGCGACCCCGAAGCTCACCGCGACCGCGACGATGCCCGCCATCCCGGGCAGCCCGGTCCGTACCCGGAACCCCAGCAGCGACGCGACGCCCAGCACCAGCAGCGCCTGGACCACGAAGATCAGGCTCTCGGCGAGCATCCGGCCGAGCAGCACCGCGCTGCGGGCGATCGGCAGCGAGCGGAACCGGTCGGTGATCCCGCTGACCGTGTCCAGCACGAGGCCCAGGCCCACGGTCGGCGCGGTCAGCGCCACGTTCTGCACGATGATGCCGGGGACCAGGTACTGGCGGTAGGTCGCGCCCGGGACCCGGGCCAGCCCGGCGAAGATGGCCAGGAACAGCACCAGCAGTACCACGGGCTGGATCAGCGGGTAGAGCAGCCGGCTCGGGGTAGCCCGCAGCACGGCGAGCTGGCGGCCGCAGATCAGTGCGGCCTGGCCCGCGGTCCGCCGGGGCCCGGGCCTCG
>JAOPYP010000754.1 GCA_025964635.1 Actinomycetes bacterium
CGGGCCGGGCCAGTTCGCCGGGCACGGGCCGGGTGCCGTCCTGCAGCCAGCAGGACGCCAGGCGGCCGCCGGCCGAGGCGGGCGGCTCCAGCGGCGGGGACTTCTCGCGGCAGATGTCCATCGCGTACGCGCAGCGCGGGTGGAACACGCAGCCGACCGGCAGCATCCGCAGGTCCGGGGGAGAGCCGGCGATGCCGGTCATGTACCGGCGGGGGCCGTGCAGCGCCGGGAACGAGTTCAGCAACCCCAGCGTGTACGGGTGCCGGGGGGAGCGGAAAAGCTCGTCCGCGGGAGCCCGCTCGACCAGGCGGCCCGCGTACATCACCGCGATCGAGTCCGCGATCTCGGCCAGCAGCGACAGGTCGTGGGTGATGAACAGGACCGCGAAGCCCAGCCGCTCGCGCAGCGCGGTGAGCTCTTCGAGGATCTCCCGCTGGGTCACCACGTCCAGCGCGGTGGTGGGCTCGTCCAGGATCACGACCTGGGGCTCCAGCGCCAGGGCCATCGCGATCATGACGCGCTGCCGCATCCCGCCGGATAGTTCGTGGGGGTAGCCGCTGAGCCGGTCGGCGTTGATGCCGACCATGGCGAGCAGTTCGGCGGCGCGGGCGCGGCGGGCCGCGCCGTCCATGCCGGCTACGTGGGCCTGCAGGACGTCGGTGAGCTGGGTGCCGATGGACAGCACCGGGTTCAGCGCGTTCATCGCGGACTGGAGCACGACGGCGATCTGGGACCAGCGCAGCCGGCGCAGTTCGGGCTCGTCGAGGTCCAGGAGGTCCACGGCCCGGCCCGGCTCCGCGTGGTAGAGCACCTCGCCGCCGGTGATCATCCCGGGCGCGCGGAGCAGCCGGATCGCCGCGTAGGCCAGCGTTGACTTGCCGCTGCCGCTCTCCCCGGCCAGCCCGAGCACCTCGCCGCGGCGCAGCACCAGGTCGGCGTCCACGACCGCGTGCACGGCCCCGGGGCCGGCCCCGTAGTCCACCCGCAGGCCGCGGATCTCCAGCAGTGGTTGCGCGGTCATGACGTCTGCTCCCGGGTCCGGGCGGGGGCGCCAGTGCTGGTGACGGCGGTGCTGGCGGCCTCCCTGCTGGCGGCCCCCGTGCTGGCGGTGCTGGCGGCGGCGGTGCTGGCGGCGGCGCCGGGTGCGGGCCTGTTGCGGACCACGGGGGTCAGGCCCAGCTCGAAGCGCCGGGGGAGGCCCCGCCCACCCGACTTCCTGGCCTGGCGCCGGGTCACCCCCGCGGCGCGCAGCCGCGGGTTGATGAACTCGTCGATGCCGAAGTTGAGCATCGCCAACGCGGTGCCGAGCAGGGCCACGGCCAGCCCGGGCGGGATGTACCACCACCAGTAGCCGCTGGTCTCGGCGTTGACGTTCTGCGCCTGGAACAGCATGGAGCCCCAGCTCCAGTGCTCGGGGTTGACCAGGCCCAGGAAGGCCAGCGCGGTGTACGTGCCCACCCCGTAGAGCACGGTGAACAGGAACGAGGACGCGACGACGGGCATCAGGTTGGGCAGGATCTCGGACGCGATCACCCGCCAGCCGCGCTCGCCGATGATGCGGGCCGACTCCACGTAGTCGCGGGACCGCAGCGACAGGGTCTGGGCCCGCAGCACCCGGGCGCCCCACGCCCAGCCGGTGATCGCGATGATCAGGCCGATCAGCACGTCGTTGGTCGCGCCGGACGAGGACAGGAAGCCGAAGATCACGATGAGCAGCGGCAGCGCCGGCATGACCAGGAAGAAGTTGGCCAGCATGGACAGGAAGTCGTCCGCCCAGCGGCCGTGCAGGTAGCCGGCGCTGACCCCGATCAGCACGGACAGGATGGTGGCCGCTATCCCGGACAGGAACGCGACCAGGATGGTGCTGCGGCCGCCCGCCAGCAACTGGGAGAACACGTCCTGCTGGACCTGGGTGGTGCCGAGCCAGTGCGCCGCGGAGGGCGGTTGCGGGACGCCGTTGGTGGTGGACAGGCTGGCCGACGGGCTGTACGGGGCGACGATGGGGCCGACGATCGCCAGGACCAGGAACGCTCCCAGCATGGCCAGCCCGGCGATGATCTTGGGGGAGCGGGGCAGCTGGATCCGGCGGCCCCGGACCGGGGCGCTGACCGGGGGCGGCAGCGGTCCCCCGCCGGGCTGGTCACCCGGGCCGGTTCCGCCGACGCCCACGCCGCCGAGGCCGGTTCCGCCCAGGTCCGTGCCGGTGCCGATAGACATTGCTCAGGCCTCCTGGCGGGTGCGGGGGTCGAGGAGCACGTACACGGAATCCGCGGCCAGGTTCGCGAGCAGCACGGCGAACGTGATGATCAGGAAGATGCCCTGGAGCAGCGGGTAGTCGCGGCCGCCGACCGCCTGGAGCAGGATCCAGCCCAGGCCGGGGTAGCTGAACACGATCTCGGTGAGCAGCGCCCCGGAGACCACGAACCCGATCGCCAGCGAGAACCCGGACACGCTCGGCAGGATCGCGTTGCGGGCCGCGTACCAGACCACCCGGCGTTTGGCCAGGCCCTTGGCCTGCGCCACGAGGACGTAGTCCTCGTCCATGGTGGTCACCATCACGTTCCGCATGCCGACGATCCACCCGGCCGCGGAGCAGAGCACGATCGTGGCCGCCGGCAGGATCGCGTGGTCGAGAACGTCGCCCACGTAGGCCGCGTTCAGCCCGGGGAAGTCCAGCTGGTTGTAGGCCCGGCCGGTGGGGAACCAGCCCAGCCGGGTGGCGAAGATGTCCAGGGCGATGAAGGCCACGAAGAAGTACGGTGCGGCCTGGAAGAAGGTGGTGGCCGGCAGCAGGTTGTCCAGCCAGGTGCCGCGCCGCCAGGCGACCAGGACCCCGAGCACCGTGCCGAGCACGAAGCTGATCACCGTGGCCACTCCGACCAGGCCGATCGTCCACGGGATCGCGCCGCGGATCACGCTGGTCACCGTGGACGGGTAGTAGCTGGTGGACACGCCCAGGTTGCCGTGGATCAGGTGCACCCAGAAGGTCATGTACTGGCCCCACAGGCCCTGCTTGCTGTTCAGGCCGTACTGAAGCTCGAGGGAGCGGATAGTGCCCGGGGTGACGTTGCCCATGAGGTGGGACAGCACCGCTTCCACCGGGTTCCCCGGCATCAGCCGCGGGATGAAGAAGACCACGGTGACCGCGAGGATCGCGGTGACGATGTAGAACAGCAACCTGCGGGCGATGACGCGCATGCCGTCTCCTCTCAGCCTGCCAGCCACAGGGGCGTGACCGGGTCAGGGCGGCATCCGCAGCTCTCGCGGGGGATCAACCGGGTGGGCAGGACGATGTTGCGCGGGGCGTGCCCGGCGTCGTTGATCATGGAATAGAGCACCTCGAAGGCGGTCGCGCCGAGTTCCTGGATGGGCTGGCGCACGGTGGTCAGCTGGGGCCGGAGGTGGCGGGCGACCGGGATGTCGTCGAAGCCGGTCACCGCGACGTCCCCGGGGACGTCCAGCCCGTGCTGCATGAGCGCGTAGACGACCCCCAGCGCGGTCTGGTCGTTGGCGCAGGCGATGGCCCGCGGGAGCCTCGCGGCGCTCCCGCCTCGCGCGAGCATGCGGTCGATGACCCGGGCGCCCCCGGCCGCGCAGTAGTTCCCCTGCCACTCCGGGCCGTCCACGAACGTGCCGCCGGCCGCCGCGACCTCGGCGCTGAACGCAGCCTGCCGGGCCAGGTTGTCCGGGCTGTCCGGGTGGCCGCCGAGGTAGGCCAGGGTGCGGTAGCCGTGCACCCGGACGAGGTGCCGGGCCAGTTCCCGCATGCTGCCCTGGTTGTCGCCGCCCACGTTCGAGGTGGTCGGCGTGGCCACGCCCGCCAGGGTCACCACCGGGACCTGCCTCGACAGCCGCTCCAGCTGGTCGGTGTCGAGGACCTGGTCGTGCAGGATCAGGCCGTCACTCTTGCGGGCCAGCGCGAAGACCCGGCGGGTGTGATCGTGGTCGTCCACGTCCACCGAGCTGACCAGCAGGTTGTAGTCGCGGTTCTGGGCCGCCAGCTCGATACCCCGGTTGATCAGGTCCGGGAACTGGAGGCTCTCTTCCTCGTCCTGGAAGATGTCGTCGCCGAGCGGCTCGGTGGGCGGCGGCCGCCGGATCACCACCCCGATGATCTCCTTGAGCCGCGCGCTGAGCGCCCGCGCGGCCCCGTCCGGGATGAAGCCCAGCTCGGCGACGGCCTGGAGGACCCGCTGCCGGGTCTCAGCCATGGGGTTGCCGCGGCCGTTGAGCACCCGTGAGACCGACGCGATCGACACCCCGGCGGCGCTGGCCACGTCATAGATGGTCGGCGGGGGGATCGCGGCGCCGCGCCGCTCGCCCAGCGGGGGGCTGCCCACGTGACCGGCGGCAGTGAGTCCGCCGATCCCGGTCGTGGTCTCGGTGGCGGGGGTGTCATCCAGCACGGCGCCGGTCTGGCTGGCGCGCGGCACGTTGTCGCGGCCGGCGGGCTCACCCGCCGGGTCAGCCGCGCCAAACGCGGCGCTGACCGTATCGCGACTATCCACCGGAGCGCTCCCTTGCGGTCCTGGGTCGCTGCCCGGGCCCGGAGACCGGGGCCTGGCAGAGACGACTCACTCCTCGGTAAGCGCTTACCCGAGTGGCCTTAAGAAAGCGGCTGGTTCAAGAGCCGCTGACTTGGCCTGGCAGGGTAAGCGCTTACCAAGCGAGACAAGGTGAGAGTAATTCGCCCCCGTATCCGACTCAACCCCCCTGCTCCACTGTTACGGGAACGTGACGGAAGCGGTAACCCCGTCCTCCCGCCGCCCCGCCCGGCTGGTGGCCCCGTCGGCTGCCGCTCGTGTCGCCTGTCCGAGGGGCGGTGGCCAGGCACTCCCGCTGGCAATCGGGGCCCAGCCGGCCCGGCGGCGCGGGACTCCCGTCGCTCCGGGCCTTCCTGCTGACCCCTGGCTCCGGTGCCGGCGACTGGCTCCGGTGCTAACCCCTGGCTCCGGTGCTGGCGACTGGCTCCGGTGCCGCCGACGTATCCCGCGCACGGTGTAAGGAAACCGGGCAAATCACCTCGCGAGGCGCACGTTCCGCGGGATATGTGGCGGAGTACGCCGCCAAGCCGTTGGCCGGTGGGGAGGATGTGACTGCTGTGGGTACGCGCCGGCGGACCTGAGGGTCCGCCCGCAGGCGAGAGCTGCGGCGTGTGTCGCCGGGGGCTGGGGAGGGCGGTTCGCCACCGTGCCGCCCGGCAGGCGCCGCACGCCGCGCGCCAGTTCGGCCAGGAATCCGGCCCCGCCCGTTTCGCGATCCGGCCCCTGCCCATCTGGGGCCCCGCCGGGGCCGCGGATCTACCTCACGGCACCCTTGGGGGACGTGAACAGGCTGGGGCGGCGGATCACCACCTCACGGCACCCTTGGGGGACGTGAACAAGCCGGGACGGCCGATCACCCCACCTCACGGCACCTTTCGGGACCGTGAACAGCCGGGGCCGGGCCGGGCGGGCGTGGCCACCCGGGATGAAGTGACTGACGAGGCCGGGTCCCGCGCCGGGCGGCGGCCAGGACCCGCCGTAACGCCTCGCTCGGGGGCGCCCCCCGCTGAACCGCGCCGCGCCCGCGCTTCGCGCACACCTCAGCCACGCCCGCCCACGCCCGTCCAAACCCGGGCCGAAGCCCCGGTGCCGCAGCCTCCGCCGTCCCTGCGACCTGCGCGAATGTGGTCCACCCGACCATGTCGCCGGTCCAGCCCCGCACCCGCGCCGCCGGCGGCCGGTCCGTGGCACGCCATTCACCCGGCCCGCGCGGCCCGGCACGGCGCCCGCCCAGCCCAACTTGCCCACGGTCACTTAGGACGATTGCGAAACAGGCACGAAACACGATGTCCGGGAGATCCCGGTCCGTTGTCCACGGCGTAACAGTTGGGAAACGTAGACGAAACCCGCTCATGGGAAACATGAAGCGTTCTAGACGGACACTGAAGTGGCCGGCCGGATTTAGCTAGCCCGGGGGAATACCCCCGGATCACGCTGCGGTGATAGCGCGGGAGGGGTTCCAGCAGTCCGCCATGGCCTGATGGGATCACAACCGGAAACCCCCCGGCATGCACTTCCAGGGTAGCCCCATGGAGGCGGAGAGTAGTGGTTCCCTACGCAAGCTGGCTGTCATCTGGAGATAACGCTTGGCAGATGACGGCCGCAACACTGGTCGGCCTCATGAGCATCCCTGCCCTAGCCGTCTTGTACGGCGGCTTGGTGCAGAAGAAATGGGCCGTGAACACCATGCTGATGGTGTTCTGCACGTTCTGCCTGGTGCTGATCACCTGGGTGCTGTGGGCGTTCAAGATGGGCTTTGGTGAGCCCTGGATCGGCGGCAGCCTCCATTTGCTGGGCAAGCCGGGGGCGTCCCTGGGCACCGGGGCTCTGGAGGGGCAAGCTAACATCCCGCTGCTCTCCGCCGGCATGCCTAAGTTCCGGTTCCCCCAGTCGTCGCTGGTCTACTTCCAGTTCGTGTTCGCTGCGATCACCCCGATCCTGTTCATCGGCAGCGTGCTCGGCCGGATCAAGTTCAGGGTGTGGCTGATCTTCGTCCCGCTGTGGATCACGTTCGCCTACGCGGTCAACGCCTTCCTGCTCTGGGGCGGCGGCTTCTGGGCCGGCAAGGGCGCCCTGGACTTCAGTGGTGGCTACGTCATCCACCTGGCCGCCGGTGTCTCGGGCTTCGTGGCCGCATGGGTCATCGGGCCGCGGCTGCAGCGCGACCGCGAGCACGCGGTCCCGAACAACCTGATGTTCGTCGCGGTCGGCGCCGGCCTCCTGTGGCTCGGCTGGAACGGCTTCAACGGTGGTGACCCGTACTTCGCGGGTGCGGACGCCTCGGCGGCCATCGTCAACACCAACCTGGCCACGGCGATTGCCATGATGACCTGGATCATCATGGACATGATCGGCGGCCCGGAGAAGAAGCCGACCTTCCTCGGCGGCCTCAACGGCATGATCTGTGGCCTGGTGGGCATCACGCCCGCCGCTGGTTACGTGAACGGTTTCGGCGCGATCATCATCGGCCTGGTCTGCTCGGCCGTCGTCTGGTTCGCGTGGAACTACCTCAGCAAGGTCCCGCCGTTCAACAAGGTCGATGACGCGCTGGGGGTCGTCTACACGCATGGCATCGCCGGGCTCTTCGGTGGTCTCCTGGTCGGCTTGCTCGCCGACCCGAAGATGATCGTGTACCTCGGACTCGGCAAGAACCCGGTCAACATCTCGGGCAGCGGCCTGTTCTACGGGCACGCGCACCAGTTGCTGGTTCAGCTGGGCGCCGCGGTCACGGTGATCATCTGGGACGGCCTGGTCACGTTCCTCCTGCTCAAGGGCATCGGCTTGTTCATGAAGCTGCGGATGTCCGACGAGGAACTGGAGATCGGCGACGTCGCGGTCCACGGCGAGGAGGCGTTCCCGTCGGAGGGGCTCCACCTCGCAGGGGTGGGTGCCGCCCGGGCCGCCGAACTGGCCGCGGAGAGCCAGGTGTCCATGAAGGCGGAGACGTCACCACCAACCGAAACCTGACCGGCCGCGCACGTCAGCGCACGTTCAACCCGGCGGCCCTTCAGCGAGCCCAGCGCCCGCGGGAGGGCCGTCGGCCTGCCGCCAGCAATCCCTTCCGTGAGGCCCGGCGCTACCGGGAGCCGGGGGACGGGTGGTCCCCGATCCGCGCCGCGATCCCGTCGAGCAGGCAGTCCAGCCCGAACTCGAACCGCGAGTCCCGCGTCTCCGCCGCATCCGGGTCGTAGCCGGCGCTCATCAGCTCCGCGAGGTGCGGGTACCGACCCGTGGCGCGGACCCGCTCGGTGAACTCGCCGATGACCTTCTCCCGCTCAGCCTCGGTCAGCTCCGCGAGCGTCTGCTCCATGAAGGTCTCGCTGTTGTGCTCCTGCACTTCGCGCAGCACGGCGCCCATGACGTAGGTGCCGACCGTGGTGGAGATGTCGATGGCCATGCGCATGTCCAGGCCCAGCCCGTCGAAGTAGCCCAGCATCCGCTCGACGTTGCGCAGCGACTTGGGGCCGACCGGGGGGCGGCCGCCGATGAAGTCCATCATCCACGGGTGCTCGTGCAGGCTGCCGCGCATGGCCCGGGCCACGTCCTGGACGTCGCGGCGCCAGTCACCGGACGGCTCGGGCGTCTCCCGGTCGCCCTGGACCGCGTCCAGCATCAGGTCCAGCAGCTCTTCCTTGGACACGACGTGCCAGTACAGCGACATGGTCCCGGCGTTCAGCTCACGGGCGATCCGGCGCATGGTCACCGCATCGGCGCCCTCAGCGTCCGCCACCATGATCGCCGCCGCCACGATCTGGTCCCGGGACAGGGCCGCGGCGCGCCGGGGCGGGTGCCGCTGGGCCCGCCGCTCATCCTCGCGCAGGTGTACCCGGAGGCGCTCAGCCCGCCGGTCCCGGGGGCGCGCGGCCAGGAACGGGACCCATAGGTCCTCGTCTTCCGCGTCCACCGCGCCTCCTTCCTGGGCCTGCTGCCGACGAATGTACCGGGCCGGGGCATCCCGTTTGCCCTCTCGTACAGTGTACTGCTAGCGTACGGCGTACTATCTGGTACAGCGTACGAGAGGTGCGGCTGCGTAGTGCCTAGCGGCACGGCGCGCGGCGCGCGGCGGGCGTCGCGGCCCGCTGCGGGCAACGGCGCGGGTGTCACAGGCGGCGCGGGTGTCACGG
>JAOPYP010000764.1 GCA_025964635.1 Actinomycetes bacterium
GTCGTCCGGGCCGCCCGGGCCGCCCCGTCGGCCGCCCGGCGGGTAGGTCACCGGCGGGAGGATGTCCGCGAAGTCGTCGGGGCGCACCGGCCCGGCCGCGATCGGCTGGGTCCCGGCCGGCGCCATCCCGCCCGCCGCGGGCGGCGGGAACGTGGTCGCGTCCTGGCCGGGCCCGGAGAGCATGGTCCCGCCCGGCCCGTCGAACCCGGCGAACCCGTCCAGGGCCGTGGGGCGCAGCGGGGACCCGTCGGCCCGCGTCCCCGGACCACCTGCCCCCAGGCCCTGCAGCCCCCCGGCGGGCACGGCCATGGGCAGCATGGCGGCCGGGTCCAGCGCGGCCGCCCGGCTGCGCAGCTGGATGGCGGCGGGGCGCTGGGCCGGGTCCCGGCGCAGCGCGGCCGCCAGCAGTTCCGCCATCGGCGCCGACACCCCGGACAGGTCCGGCTGGCCATTCACGATCCGGTAGAAGATCGTCTCGTAGGATCCGGCGCCGAACGGCGGGCGCCCGGTCGCCGCGAAGGCCACCGTGGCCCCCCAGGCGTGCACGTCCGAGAACGACGTGCTGTTCTGCCCCTCGATCACTTCCGGGGACAGGTAGCCGGGTGTGCCCATGAACATTCCGGTCATCGTGAGCCGGGTCGAGTCCAGGGCCTGGGCGATACCGAAGTCGATGACGACCGGGTCGCCGTTCATCAGCATCACGTTGCCCGGCTTGAGGTCGCGGTGCACCACCCCCGCCGCGTGGATCGCGGCCAGGGCGTCCGCGAGTCCGGCGGCCACCCGGATCAGCCGGGCCCCGCTCAGCGGGCCCTCCTGGGTCACCACCTCGTCCAGCGTGCGGCCCGGCACGTACCGGGTCACGATGTAGGGCGTCTCGCTGGTCACGTCGGTGTCGAGCACCTCGGCCACGAACGGGCTGCGGACCCGGCGCATGGTCTCGACCTCACGGGCCAGCCGCCGCCGCGCGTTCGGGTCGCCGGCCACCGCCGGCCGCAGGATCTTCACCGCGACCGAGCGCTGCTCGGGGTCACGGGCGAGGTAGACGACGCCCATGCCGCCCTCGCCGATCCGGTCGAGCAGCCGGTAAGGGCCGAGCCGCTCTGGCGTGTGCTCTGCTGATGTCATCGCCCCCCCAGCCTACGAACTACCCTCGGGCTGGCCCATCCAGACGGAACAGAATGCAGGTGGGAGCGCTCGCACCAGCACGGTAACCAGCCCGGCGGGCACATCGCGCCCCCCGCTAGCTGCCGGTGACCAGTCTGCGCAGGGCTTCCGCCGTCCTGGCGTTCTGCTCCGCGAAGCCGACCAGGGCCCGGGCCAGCTCGGCCGCCCACTCCTGCACCGCTACTGGCTGGCGGGACAGCACCACCCCGCGCACCTCACGGGAGATTTCCGCGCTGGGCTGCCCGGCCCGCACCGCCAGCGACATGACCCGCTCCCCCAGCCGGACCGTGATCTTCGACACCGTGCCGGGACGCCCGCGCATCCGGTCGGACACGGAACGGTCCCGTTCTATGGTCACACATCCCGGTGGCAGCGACTCGCCGAGAGACTCGGTGAGCACGCGCGCGTAGACCGCCGCGTCGGCGCTGTCCGCCCGCAGCGCGGCAGTCACCAGCTCGAGATCGGGGCTCTCGTCCGGCTGGGTCATGGCCGGCCCGGCTCGTGGTGCGGACTGATCAGGTGGCGCATGGCCTTGGCTGCTCCCTCAGGCGGGCTCGCGGGCGGCGTACCCGCACGGTACGTCAATTGTCCGCCATGCGGGGGGCCGCACGGTCATGACGGTGCCGCGCCGCGCCCGGCGGCCCGGGCAGGGCGCGTCACTGCCCGGCGAATGTGGCCTTACCCGGTCCGTTCTCGACGAAGCTGCGCATGCCGGTGCGCTGGTCCTCGGTGGCGAACAGCCCGGCGAAATGCAGCCGCTCGAGCTCCAGCCCGGTGTTCACGTCGGTTTCCAGGCCGTCGTCGATGGCCTGCTTGGCGGCCCGCAAGGCGAGCGCGGGACCGGTGGCGTACCGGGCCACCAGAGCCCGGGCGGCGTCGTAGACCTCCGCGTCCGGCACCACCTGGTCCGCCAGGCCGATGGCGAGGGCCTCGGCCGCGTCGAGGAACCGCCCGGTGAACACGATGTCCTTGGCCCGGGCCGGGCCGACCAGCCGGGGCAGCCGCTGGGTGCCGCCCGCGCCGGGGATGATCCCGAGCAGGATCTCCGGCTGGCCCATCGTGGCTCCCTGCCCGGCCACCCGGAAGTCCGCGCACAGCGCCAGCTCGAGGCCACCGCCGAGCGCGTACCCGGTGATCGCGGCCACCACTGGCTTGGGGATCCTGGCCACCGTGGTGAAGCTGGCCTGCAGCCGCCGCGAGTCCGCGGCCATCTGCCCGTAGCCGGCGTCCGCCATCTCCTTGATGTCCGCGCCCGCGGCGAAGACCTTCGGGCCGCCGTAGAGCACCACGGCACGGACGCTGCTGTCCGCGGACACCTCGGTGGCGGCGGCCGCGATCTCGTCCTGGACCTGGGCGTTCAGCGCGTTCATAGGTGGCCGGTCGAGCCGGATCGTGGCGATGGCCTGGTCGATCTCGACCCGGACGAATTCCCCCATGACGCACCTCCGGCCGGGCCGTGTTCCGCTCAGGCAGGCACGCTGCCCGCCCAGGGCCCAGGTGGAGGGTACTCCTGCTGGTGCTCAGCGCTGGCTGGTGTTCCGCGCTGGCTGGTCTTCCCCGCCGGCTAGTCCTCAGCCGTCCGCGGCCGCGGCACTCCCTGCGAGTCCTCCAGGAAGGTCTTGATCTCCGACTCGCTGTAGCGGCGGTGGCCGCCCAGCGTGCGGATGGACCGGAGCTTGCCCTGCTGGGCCCACCGGGTCACGGTCTTCGGGTCGACCCGGAACAGCGCGGCGACCTCTGACGGCGTCAGGAGCCTGTCCTCGGTGCGGTTGTCCTGCTTCATGACGGCAGTGTCCTTTCACGTATGGGGACGACTTCGGTGACGGAAAGTGACACGAGGGCGTCATGCTGCTTGCATAACGTGTAGCTCGTTCTCATGGCCCCCCCGGGCTTCCCTGCTGGCGCGCCTGAATGGGTGGTGCGTGGCTGCCCACGGAGCCGGCCCGCGAGGCGCCCGCGAGCATGTTGCATAAAGTAGACGCAGTGCCACGCACGGCGGTTTACGTGCGGAACGTGATACCGGCATTACTTTCCGCGATTTTTCCGGGCGCGGGCGCTCCGTAGCCAGCCGGCCGCTTCCGCCGCCTCGGGCCAGCGCCGCCCGTCACGCGCCGCCGGCCCATTCCCGGTGCAGCCCACCGGGCCCGCCGGCCCCGGCCCGGCACCGCCCATCACGCCCCGCCGGCCCATTCCCGGCGCGGGTCGTTAACCGGCGCGAGTGGTCCCTAGCGCAGGTCGCCGGTGGTCAGCCCGGCGGGTGCCTCGGGCAGCGTGACCAGGCCCATCTCCGCGGCATTGGCCAGCAGGGGATGCCGGGGCACGACCCGGAGCGTGTAGCCGAACGGCCCCGGGCGGCCCAGCTCGGCCTTGCCCACGAAGCGGGCCACGCCGTCGTCGGGCCCGTCTTCCACGGTGAGCGGGCTGACCGCCGGGTTGAGGATCTCGTCCGCGTCACCGACCCGGCCGTACACGACCTCGACGCTCACGTCCTCGGGGGACAGCCCGCCGAGGCCCACCGTGGCCCGCACCACCAGGCTGCCGCCGGGACCCTGGTCGCCGTCCTCGCCCTCCACGTGCTCGATGCGGACCCCGCCCCAGGACCGGATGACCCGGCGTTTCCAGGCGGCCAGCTCGCGGGCGGCCGCGAACGGTTCCGCCCGGCCCGTGGCGCCCGATCCCGACGCGCGGGGCACCCCGTCGGTGAGCGCGCGGGAGGCCAGGGCCGCGGGGATGTACAGCTCCTCCACGTACTCGCGGACCATCCGGGAGGCCTGGACCCGGGGGCCCAGGGCCCGCAGCGTGTGCCCGACCATCTCCAGCCAGCGGCGGGGCAGCCCATCGGCCCCGGTGTCGTAGAACCGGGGCGCCACCGTCTGGCTGAGCAGCTCGTACAGCGCGTGGGACTCGAGCTCATCGCGCCGCTCCGGGTCCTCCACGCCGTCGGCGGACGGGATCGCCCAGCCGTCGGCGCCGTCGTACCACTCGTCCCACCAGCCGTCCCGGACGGACAGGTTCAGGCCGCCGTTGAGCGCGGACTTCATGCCCGACGTGCCGCACGCCTCCAGCGGCCGCAGCGGGTTGTTCAGCCACACGTCGCAGCCCTGGACCAGGGCACTGGCCATGGCCATGTCGTAATCGGGGAGGAACACGATGCGGTGCCGCACCCGCGGGTTGTCGGCGAACTGGACCATCTGCTGGATGAGCCGCTTGCCGCCGTCGTCGGCCGGGTGCGCCTTGCCCGCGATGACCAGCTGCACCGGCCGGTCCGGGTCGAGCAGCAGCGCGGTCAGCCGGGCCGGGTCGTGCAGCATCAGGGTGAGCCGCTTGTAGGAGGGCACCCGGCGGGCGAATCCGATGGTCAGCACGCCCTCGTCGAGGACCTCGTCGGTCCAGCCCAGCTCCGCCTCGCTGGCCCCGCGCTGCTTCCACGAGGCGCGCAGCCGCTGCCGGGCCAGCGTGACCAGCCGGGACCGCAGCGCCCGGCGGATCTCCCACAGCCGGGCCGGGGCGGTGTGCGCGACGCGCTCCCAGGCGTGGCCGTCCTCGGGCAGCTGCCGGGCCGCGGCCGAGTCCTGGGGGACCGCGCTGGCCAGGTCCAGGACCTCCTGGGCGACCCAGGTGGGGGCGTGCACGCCGTTGGTGATCGAGCCGATCGGCACCTGGGCGGTATCGAACCCTGGCCACAGGCCGGCGAACATCTCCCGGCTGACCTCGCCGTGCAGCTGGCTGACGCCGTTCACCCGCTGGGCCAGCCGCATGCCCATCACGGCCATGTTGAACACGGCCGGGTCGCCGCCCGGGAACGTCTCCGCACCCAGGGCCAGCACCCGGTCGGTGGGCAGCGCCGGATCGGCGGCGGCCCCGCTGAAGTGCCGTTCCACCAGGTCGCGGCTGAACCGGTCGATCCCGGCGGGCACCGGGGTGTGCGTGGTGAACACGGTGCCGGCCCGGCACATCTCGATGGCCTCCTCGAAGCTGAGGCCCTGCTCGGCGTACTCCCGGATGCGCTCCACGCCGAGGAAGCCGGCGTGCCCCTCGTTGGTGTGGAAGACCTCCGGCTCGGCGTGTCCGGTCAGCGCGCAGAACGCCCGGAGCGCGCGGACTCCGCCCATGCCCAGCAGCAGCTCCTGGCGGAGCCGGTGGTCGCCGCCGCCGCCATACAGCCGGTCGGTGACCTCGCGCAGCGCGGGCTCGTTCTCCTCCACGTACGAGTCGAGCAGCAGCAGCGGCACCCGGCCGACCTGGGCCACCCAGATCTGGGCGGCCAGCAGCTTGCCCTCGGCCAGCGCCACGCTGACCCGCACGGCGTTCCCGTCGGGGGCGCGGAGCAGGGTGAGCGGCAGCCCGTTCGGGTCGCCGGCGGGGTAGCGCTCCGTCTGCCAGCCCTCGGGCGACAGGGACTGGGTGAAGTACCCGTGCCGGTACAGCAGCCCCACCCCGATCAGCGGCACCCCCAGGTCGCTGCCGGCCTTGAGATGATCACCGGCCAGGATGCCCAGGCCGCCGGAGTACTGCGGCAGCGCCTGGGTGATCCCGTACTCCGGCGAGAAGTAGGCGATCGCGGCGGGCGGCCCGGGCGGCCCGCCGCGGCCGTCCGCGTGCAGCTGGTACCACCGCGGCCCGGACATGTACTGGTCCAGGTCACGGGCCGCGTCGCCGAGCCGCCGCAGGAACGCCTGGTCGTGGCCCAGGCTCTCGAGCTGGGACGGCGGCACCTCGCCGAGCAGCGCGACCGGGTCGTGGCCGGACGCTTCCCACCCCGCCGGGTCGATCGCCGCGAACAGGTCCCGGGTCTCGGCATGCCAGGACCAGCGGAGGTTCAGCGTGAGGTCGCGCAGGGGGGCGAGCGATTCCGGCAGCGCGGCACGGACGGTAAAGCGGCGGATGGCTCTCACGGGCAGTGACCCTAATCGCCCGGAGTAGATGCCGCGAACCGGGCAGGGGAATTGGGCCGGGGGCGATAGGCGCAGGGCCTGCCCGGGGCCGCGCCGGGCGGCCCCTGGGCGGCGGCGGTGAAGGCCCCGGGTACGCACGGTCAACAGCAGGCAGGCCCCCTCGCACACAGTCCCCCAGAGTGGGTAACTTCAAGGGGTGATAGGACGCATTCCCATCCTGGACGTCGAGCCCGTCCTGGAGTGCGGGCGCCGCCCCGCTAAGGCGGTAACAGGGGAAACCTTCGAGGTCAGCGCCACCGTGTTCCGGGAAGGGCACGAGGTGCTGGGCGCCGGCGTGGTGCTGCGCGGGCCCGGCGGGGAGCGATCCCCGCTGGTCTACATGCATGAACTCGCCCCCGGTACCGACCGCCACGGCGCGGAAGTGACCGTGACGGCCGAAGGGCTCTGGCATTTCCAGGTCGAGGCGTGGGGCGATCCCATCGCGCACTGGCGGCACGACGCCGCGATCAAGGTGCCACGAGGCCTGGAGACCGAGCTCATGCTGGCCGAGGGGGCGCTGCTGTTCGAGCGGGCGGCCCGGGGGGTCCGGGGAACCGGCCAGACCGCCCGGACCGGCCAGACCGCCCGGACCGGCCAGACAGCCCAGGCCGGCCAGGCGGCCCAGGCCGGCCAGGCGGCCCAGGCCGGGGAGCGCT
>JAOPYP010000789.1 GCA_025964635.1 Actinomycetes bacterium
GCCCGGCCGCCACCACCGCGGCCAGCAGTCCCGCCACGGTCACGGCCCGGGCCGCGGCGCTGGTCCGGCCGGCCACCAGCGCACCGAACCCGGCCGGCCGCGCCGACGGCGACCCGGTGGCCAGCACCACCGCCACCCGGCTGGTCACGGCGGCCAGCACCAGCCCCGCCGCTGCGGGCCAGCCGCGCGGCAGCGAGGCCAGCGCGCACACCTGGATCAGCAGCACCAGCACCAGCGTGGCCACCCCGAGCGGCCCCGCGTCGGGCCGGCGCATGATCTCCAACGCCTGATCCGCGGGCCGGCGGCTGCCCAGCCCGTCCGCGGTGTCGGCCAGCCCGTCCAGGTGCAGGCCCCCTGTGGCCAGCGCGAGCAGCGCCACGGCCAGCGCCGCGCCCAGCAGCCGCCGCCCCGGGGACAATTCACCCGCCGCAACGAAGACCATCGCGCCCGCACCGGCCAGCCCCAGGCCGGCGCCGATCGCGGGCAGCCAGAAGACGGCCCGGGCCGCCGCTCCCTCGTCCAGGTCACCGCCGATCCCGGCCGGGATCACCGTGAACAGGCTCAGCGCGACCCGCCAGGACGGGGCGCGCGGCGGCGCCGTCCCGGGGGGGCCGCCGGTCCCGGGGGGCCCGTCCCCTCCGGGGGGGCCGCCGGTCCCGGGGGGCCCGCCCATCCCCGGGTCCCCGGCCCTCCCGGTCACCTCAGCCGCCGGGGGATGCCGGCGGTGCACAGCCAGACCTGGTGGCACTCCGCGGCGACCCTGGTGTTGAGCAGGCCGAGCTCGTCGCGGTAGCGGACCCCCGACGCGGTGCCCGGGACCACCCCCGAGCCGACCTCGTTGCTGACCGCCACGACGGTCCGGCGGGTGGCCCGCCACGCGTCCAGCAGCCCGTCCACCCGCGCGGCCAGCGCCTTGTCAGCCCCGGGCGCGCCGGACCACAGGCCGCAGTCGTCCATCACCCCGGCCAGCCAGGTGGACAGGCAGTCGACCAGGACCGGGGTGGCCAGCTGCCCGGGGGTCAGGTCCGGCGCGGCCAGGACGCGTTCCAGGTCCCTGGTTTCCAGCGTGGCCCAGTGCGGCGGCCGCCGCTGCTGATGGAGGCGGACCCGGGCGGCCCATTCCGGGTCGGCGGCGTCCGGGAGGGCGCCGGTCGCCACGTAGTCCACCCGGTCCCGCCCGGCCAGCAACCGTTCCGCCGTCACCGACTTGCCCGACCGGGCCCCGCCCAGGACCAGAACCCGGTACGGCCGGGGCCGGCGGGGCAGCTCCCGCCCGGTCAGGCCCCGCCCGGTCAGGCCCCGCCCGGTCGCACTCAGCCCGGTCAGGCCGCGCAGCCGGCCCGGCCAGCTCATCCCTTCTCGCCGGACACGCCCGCGCTGTCGAACGTGGCGACGTCGCGCAGCACCCGGGCGGCCGCCGCGACGACCGGCAGGGCCAGTGCCGCGCCGGAGCCCTCGCCGAGGCGCAGGCCGAGGTCGAGCAGGGGGCGCAGGCCCAGCGCGTCCAGTGCCCGGCGGGCTCCGGGCTCAGTGGACAGGTGCCCGGCGAGCAGGGCGGCCGGCACGTCCGGGGCCAGCGCCCGGGCGGCCAGCGCGGCCGCGCCAGCGATCACGCCGTCCAGCACGACCGGCACCCGCAGCGCCGCCCCGCCCAGGATGAACCCGGCCAGCGCGGCGTGCTCCAGCCCGCCCACCGACGCGAGGACACCCAGGGGATCAGCGGGATCCGGGCGGTTGCGTTCCAGGGCGTGGTGGACGACCGCGACCTTCCGCTGCCAGGTCGGGTCGTCGATGCCGGTGCCCCGGCCGGTGACCTCCTCCGGCTCCGCCCCGGTGAACACCGCGATGAGGGCGGCCGACGCGGTCGTGTTCGCGATGCCCATGTCGCCGGTCAGCAGGCAGGAGTTCCCCGCGGCGACGAGGTCGCGCGCGGTCTCGATGCCCACCTCGACCGCGCGCAGGGCCTCCTCGCGGGTCATGGCCGGGCCGGCCGTCATGTCCGCGGTGCCGGGCCGGATCTTGCGGGGCAGCAGCCCGGGAGCGGCCGGCAGGTCCGCGGCGACCCCCACGTCCACCACGCAGACCTCGGCCCCGGCCTGGGCCGCAATCGCGTTCACCACCGCCCCGGAGGCCAGGAAGTTGGCCACCATCTGCGCGGTGACCTCCTGCGGCCACGGGGTGACCCCCTGGGCGTGCACTCCGTGGTCGCCCGCGAACACCGCGACCACGGCGGGCTCGGGCAGCGGTGGCGGGCATTCCCCGGCCAGGCCGGCCAGCTGGACCGACACGTGCTCCAGCACGCCCAGCGAGCCGCTCGGCTTGGTCAGCGCCTCCTGCCGTTCGCGGGCCTGCGCCACGGCCCCGGCGTCCAGCGGCCCGACCGCGGCGATGGTGTCGCCGAGCAGGCTGGCGGGCTGCCCGCCGGGCAGCCCGCGGCGGCCCCACTGCCCGTCATGCACCGCCCAGGCCAGCGGCCGCCGCCGAGCCCAGCCGCTGAGCACCAGTTCCGGCGCGGGCGGGAACGCGTCGACGTGCCCCACGCACAGGTAGGCGACCACGCTCAGGTGCGGCGGCAGGCCGAGCGCGGCGGCCAGCTCGCGCTCATCGAAGAAGCTGACCCAGCCGACGCCGAGGCCCTCGGCCCGGGCGGCGAGCCAGAAGTTCTGCACCGCGCACGCGGTCGAGTAGGCCGCGACCTGCGGCTGGGCGTGCCGCCCCAGCACGTGGCGGCCGCCCCGGGTCGCGTCGCAGGTCACCACGATGTTGAGCGGGGTGTCGAGGATCGCCTCGACCTTCAGGTCGCGGAACGCCCGGGCCCGCGGCCCGGGCAGCCCGGCGGCGAACACCTCCTGCTGCCTGCTGGCCAGTGCGTGCACCCGTTCCCGGACGCCCCGGTCGCGCAGCACGATGAAGTCCCACGGCTGGCTGAGCCCCACGCTGGGCGCCTGGTGGGCGGCGGTCAGCACCCGGGTCAGCACGTCATCGGCGATGGGGTCCGGGCGGAACCCGTTGCGGACGTCGCGACGCCCGGCGACCACCTGGTACAGCGCCTCGACATCGGCCGCGGGCATCGCATGAGCCGGAGGCGGCAGCGCGTTCACGCCCGGTGCGTTACCACCCCGTGCGTCAACCCCCCGTGTGTCCACTCCCGCTGCGTTACCACCCCGTGCGTCAATCCCCCGTGTGTCCACTCCCGCTGCGTCAACCCCCCGTGCGTCCACCCCCGCTGCGTCCGCCCCCAGCCCGTTCCCCGGTAGGTACTCCCCCGCGTCGTACTCAGCCGGGCGGAAAAAGTCCTGGTCCTCGCTCATGTAACCCTCCTGCCGTGCACCCCGTGCACACCGTGCGCGATGGCCGCCGCCGTGAGCAGCGCCGCGCCACTGACCAGCCGGGACAGCCGGACGGCCCGGGCGATGTCCGGCGCCGCGGGCGGCGCGCCGTCGCCGAGCAGACCGCGCTGCTCGGCCCGTCCCTGGTAACTGTTCCGGCCGCCGAGCCGGACGCCCAGCGCGCCCGCGAACGCCGCCTCGCACCGGCCAGCGTTAGGGCTGGGGTGCTTGCCGCCGTCCCGGTGCAGGGTATGCAGGGCCTGGCGCGGGCGGCCGCGGACCGCGGGCGCCAGCGCCACGGCCAGCAGCCCGGTGACCCGGGCCGGGATGAGGTTGGCCAGGTCGTCGAGCCGGGCCGCGGCCCAGCCGAACCGCTCGTAGCGCGGGCTGTGGTGGCCGATCATCGCGTCGAGCGTGTTCACGGCGCGGTAGCCGAGCAGGCCGGGCAGGCCGAACACGGCGCCCCACAGCAGCGGGGCGACCACCGCGTCCGACGTGTTCTCGGCGACGGACTCGATGGCCGCGCGGGCCAGCCCGGCCGCGTCGAGCTGGTCCGGGTCACGCCCGCACAGCGCGGGCAGCATCCGCCGCGCCGCGTCCAGGTCGCCGGCTTCCAGTTCCCGGCCGAGCGCCAGGGCCGCGCCCCCGAGGCTGGCGCCGCCCAGCACGGTCCAGGTGGCTACCGCGGTAGCCGCGGCGGTGGCCGCACGGTGGCCCC
>JAOPYP010000795.1 GCA_025964635.1 Actinomycetes bacterium
CCCCGGGGCCGGCCGCTCGGCGGCCCTGGTCGCGCAGCGCCCGGCGGGCCCGGCCGCCGAGTTCACCGAGTACGCGGACGAGGAGGAAGAAGCATCGGCGGTGGCCGCGCGGGTGGACTCGCTGCGCGCGGCCGGGCTCGCGCCGGGCCAGGTGGCAGTCCTGGTCCGGACCAACGCCCAGACGCTGGCACTGGAGCGGGCCCTGGCCGAGCGGGGCGTGCCCTGCCAGGTCCGCGGGGCGGAGCGGTTCTTCGACCGGCCTGAGGTCCGTCAGGCGACTGGGTTGCTCCGCGCGGCGGCGAAATCCGTGTCGTCCGAGGACGGCAGCGAGTCCGCGGCGGAGATCCGGCACATCCTGGCCGGGCTGGGACTCACCCGCGACGCGCCGGCCGGGCGTGGTGCCGCCCGGGAGCGCTGGGAGTCGCTGGAGGCCCTGGCCCAGCTCGCTGCGGACTACTTCGCGGCCCATCCCGACGCGGCCCTGGCCGGGTTCGTGGGCGAGCTGGCCCGGCGCGGCGCCATCGAGCACGCCCCGGCCATCCAGGGAGTGACCCTGGCCTCGCTGCACGCGGCCAAAGGGCTGGAGTGGGACGTGGTCTTCCTGCCCGGCCTGACCGAGGGAACGCTGCCGATCGTGTACGCGCAGACCGACGAGGCGATCGAGGAGGAGCGCCGGCTGCTGTACGTGGGCGTCACCCGGGCCCGGGAACGGATCTTCCTGTCCTGGTCGCTGGCCCGGTCTCCGGGCGCCCGCCGGACCCGCAAGCCGTCCCGGTTCCTCGCCGGCCTGCGCCGCTGATTTCCGTGGTGGCCTGGCCGCGCTCATTTTCCCTGGCGGCCTGCGGCGCGGAGGGCCACCCGCGCCCCGGCCAGGCGGCCGTGACCGGTACCGTGCCCGCGTGAGCACGCCGCTGGACAGCCTGATCGATCTGCTCGACCTGGAGCAGATCGAGGCGAACATCTTCCGCGGCCGCAGTCCCGAGGACTGGCGGCAGCGGGTCTTCGGTGGCCAGGTCGCGGGCCAGGCGCTGGTCGCAGCCGGGCGCACCGTGCCCGCTGACCGCCCGGTGCACTCGCTGCACGCCTACTTCATCCGGCCGGGCGACCCCTCGGTCCCGATCGTGTACACCGTGGACCGGGTCCGGGACGGCCGGTCCTTCACCACCCGCCGGGTCTCGGCCATCCAGCACGGCAAGACGATCTTCACGCTCTCCGCCTCGTTCCATCACCCCGAGCCGGGCGTGCAGCACGCCATGGCCATGCCCGCGGCACCGCCGCCGGATTCACTCACCCAGCCCGAGCACGAGTTCTTCACGGCCAATCCGATCGATCTGCGCTTCGTGGGGCCGCTCCGGGACGACCCTGGCGGCCTGCGGGTCGAGGGCACTGAGCACAACCTGGTGTGGCTGCGGGTCAACGGCGGCCTGCCGGATGACCCGTTGCTGCACGTGTGCCTGATGACCTACGCCTCCGACCTGACCCTGCTCGACTCGGTGCTGCGCCGGCACGACTTGTCCTGGTCCGACGGCCAGACGAGCGGGGCCAGCCTCGATCACGCGATGTGGTTCCACCGGCCGTTCCGCGCGGACCGCTGGCTGCTGTACGACCAGGAATCGCCGATCGCGGCCGGGGCGCGGGGGCTGGCCCGCGGCCAGGTCTTCACCGAAGAAGGCGAGCTGGTGGTGTCCGTCGTTCAAGAGGGCCTGGTCCGCACCGCGACCTGACCCTGCGGGCCCTCACCGGGCAGGCCACAGAAATACCTCGGAAAAGAAGTTGCCCTGCCCGACCTGGGTCCTTAGGCTTCTTCCTGTGTTCTTCAGTGTCCAGACGACGCCTTGATGGAAGGGGGTGGCCGAGTGAATAGCAACAAGACCAGCGTTCCGGTCGCGGCACGTCCGTGCGCCGGGATTTCTGCTGCGTCGCTGGGTGCTCGCCCGTCCCTTGGCGTCCTGGCCACCTTCGCGGATATCCGTAAGACGGCGCCTTCGAGCGCTGCCGCCGGTGTTCGCAAGCCGTGGCTCGGCCAGCGGCCCGCGGTCAAGCCGCGGTTCGGCTTTGCCCAGCGCACGCAGAACAACCCCACTCAGATGTACGCCCACGCTATCGGCGCTGCCACCACTGGTGACAGCCAAACGGGTTCGCTTCCAGCCTGGGATCCGGTCTAAGACAGGCCGGCCTGGATCCCTCAAAAGGCCGCGGACCCGCTATCGGGTCCGCGGCCTTCGTCATGTCGGGCCCCGTTTTGTCAGACCCATGAGAGACGGTAAGACCAGGACGAGAGGGGTTGGACGATGTACGGGCCCGGTACCACCGCCGTTGCGTCGGGCGCGGCGGGGTTCGAGGCAGTCTCCGCACCAGAACCCGTGTACCCAGGATCAGGCCTGACCGAGGTCAGCCGCGCTGTGGTGCCGGCGGCACGCAGCACGAGCCTGCCCTGCACGGATGACCCGGAGCTGTTCTTCGCCGAGTCTCCCGAGGACGTGGAGACGGCGAAGGCGCTCTGTGTCGGTTGCGCCGCCAGGATGGCGTGCCTCTCCGGAGCTATGGAGCGCCGGGAGCCCTGGGGCGTATGGGGCGGTGAGCTGTTCTTGCGCGGCCAGATCTTGCCGCGCAAGAGGCCGCGTGGTCGCCCACGCAAGACCGAAGTGGCGGCCTGAGTCGAGCCGTCGGTGTGTCAGTCAGCGAAGACGGGCGGTTGAGTGAAATGCATCCGATCCACTATCCACTAGAACGGCAACACGAATTGCTGGCCCAATCGCGCCGGGATGCCCGGGCCGCGCAGGCCCGCGCACTGCGCAGGGCCTCGCGCCGGGTAAACCGCGCGTCGCGGAGGCTGGAGCGCGCGAAGGCCTCGGCGAGGCGGTTGCGCAGCGAGGTAGGGCTCAGGCCCTGAGCACTGCACTGTGAACCATCCCGCGGGGGCGTGGGGGGCGGCCGGAACCGGCCGCCCCCCACGTGCGTCCGCGGCTAGGTGCGCGGCGGGATGAGCGCGCCTTGCGTGCCCTCGGCACTCCCGGCATCGGCGCCGGAACCGGCATCGGGGCCGGGACCGGCATCGGGGCCGGGACCGGCATCGGCGCCGGGCGCGGCCGCTGGCGGCGGCCCGCCCTCCCGCGTGTAGCCGGGCATCCACCGGATCATCTCGGCCCGGAACGGCCCCTCGGCTTCCAGCTGGCAGAGCACCCCGATGCCCTCGGTGGACACCCGGTGGATGAGCACGTAAGACGGCGGCAGATTGAGCCGCCGCCCGAGGTTCGAGGAGCGCGGGTCGGTGACCCGCGCGGCTTCACCGCGCAGCCACTCGCGGCTGAACTTGAACGTGTCCACCCGGGACGGCTCGGCGAGGGGAGCCAGGAACGCGTACAGGGCCTCCAGGTCGACCTGGATGCCTTCGCGGACAAAACCCTGCGCACGGAGCTCGTCTTCGGCCTCAACGATGCTTCCGTCCCCGTGAATGATCCGCAGCAGCTTGCCGATGAACGGCGGCAGGCCGTCGGGCAGCCGGTCCACGGCCCCGAAGTCCAGCACGCCGAGACGGCCGTCGGCGAGCATCCGGAAGTTGCCCGGGTGCGGGTCGGCGTGCAGCAGCCCGGCCCGGGCCGGGCCGGAG
Source organism: Actinomycetes bacterium (assembly GCA_025964635.1). Taxonomy (GTDB): domain Bacteria; phylum Actinomycetota; class Actinomycetes; order Streptosporangiales; family Streptosporangiaceae; genus RYN-230. Next base: position 3,611 of record JAOPYP010000795.1, read on the forward strand.
AACAGGAACCGGGTGAACAGGACCCCGGCCCGGTTCCGCTCCTCCTGGGAGCCGGAGTCGATGATCCGGGACAGCGGCGTGCCGTCCATCCACTCGGTGATGAGCACATGGTCGGTGGCCTGGACCACCGGGGGCACGTAGGTGTCGGGGTCACCGGCGTAAGCGTCGGCGAAGGCCTGCTGCGACCTGGCTTCCAGCTGGTAGTCGATCTCCTCGGCGACCCGGGCCCGCAATTCGTCCAGCAGCGGCTTGACCTCCAGGCCGGGGTTGATGATCCCGAACAGCCGGGCCACCCGGCTGAGCTGGTTGAAGTCGCTGAGCAGTGCCCGCCCGGCACCCGGATACTGGATCTTGACGGCCACCTGGCGGCCGTCTTGCCAGACTGCGCGGTGCACCTGGCCGATGGACGCCGCCGCCCGCGGCGTGTCGTCGAACTCCGCGAACGCGTCCCGCCACGACTCGCCGAGATCTCCGGCGAGTACCTGGTGCACCGTCCGGGCGGGCAGCGGCGGCGCCGACTCCTGCAGCTTGGTCAGCGTGGCCCGGTACGGCCCGGCGATCTCCGGGGGCAGCGCGGCCTCGAAAATGGACAGCGCCTGCCCGAGCTTCATCGCGCCGCCCTTGAGTTCGCCCAGGACGCGGAAGATCTGCTCGGCCGTGCGCTGCTGGATTTCCGCGGCCACTATCTCGGCGGGCCGGCCGCCGAGCCGCTTGCCCAGGCCGAGCGCGGTCCGGCCGGCCAGGCCGGCAGGGAGGGTGGCCAGCTTCGCGGTCCGGGTCACGGCACGCCGGGGGAGATCGTTCACCCTCCCATTCTCGGTCAGGATGCCGGTCGCCTGCTACAGCGGCACCGCGGATGCGGGACCCAGCTGTGCCGGCGCCACTGCCAATCAGGCAGCACGAGCTCCAGTGTGCCGTTGCTCACCGCCGCGACCGGCCCGGCCCGGTCCAGGAAGGCCAGCGCCTGCGCGGTGGCCTGGGCCGCCACCGCCGCGGCCAGCACGGCCGCGCACGCGGCGGGCTGGGGAACCCGGCCGGATGCCTGCGCGAGGATGAGCGGCCAGGCCGGGTCACGGTCGGCACGGGCCATGTCCACGCAGCTCAGGCAGGCCGTCCGGCCCGGGATGACCAGCGGCCCGACCACGCCGATCGCTTCCGACGCGGCCGCGGTCAGGTGCGCGACGTGGCCGGCTACCAGGGAGCCGGGTAATTCCGGTGGGTAGCCGTCGGCCAGCACGGCGAGGTCTGGCCGGCGCGCGTCTTCCGGTGCGCGCCGGCCGCCCCTGGGCCGGCCAGCACCGGCCGGGTGGCCGAGCCGGACCCGGCCCGC
>JAOPYP010000796.1 GCA_025964635.1 Actinomycetes bacterium
GCAGTCCATGGCCTGCGCGCGGGTAATGACCTGCTCCTGGTCACGCAGGATCCTGATGAGGGCGCTCTGCTCTGGCTTCACCGGCCATCCCATGGGGCCAGCATGCCCGAGACCTCTGACACGGCCCCGCGACCCTCGCCGCCGCCGCAGCCTCAGCAGCAGCCGCAGCGCGCTCGTGATCAACCGATTGGTGTCGTCCCGGCGACACCAATCGGTTGATCACGATTCCCGGCCTTGGATTCATGGGGCTGGTGGGGCTGGTGGGGCTGACGAGGCTGGGGCTCGAAGTGACCAGGGGAGGCGGCGTGGGGACCCCCCGGGCTTGGTGTCGCGTCCCGGGCCGGGGCGAGACGCGGACGGGAGGGCCAGGGTGAGCGGGAAGGGGTGCGGGCCGCCCCGGTAGGCTGCGTGCGGAATCCTGCTCACCCGAGGTCACCCCGAGGACGGACGCTAGTGGACCTGTTTGAGTATCAGGCGAAAGAACTGTTCGCCGAGTACGGGGTACCCGTACAGCGCGGCCGGGTCGCCTCCACACCGGAAGAGGCGCGCGAGATCGCGGCAGGCTACGCGGCCGAGGGTTCTCCCCTCGTCGTGGTGAAGGCCCAGGTGAAGGCCGGCGGCCGCGGCAAGGCCGGCGGGGTCAAGCTCGCCAACGGCCCGGACGAGGCGGACGACAAGGCCCGCCAGATCCTGGGCATGGACATCAAGGGCCACACCGTGCACAAGGTCCTGATCGCTGAGGCGAGCGACATCGCGCAGGAGTACTACCTGTCCTTCCTGCTGGACCGGGCGGCCCGGACGTTCGTGGCGATCTGCTCGGTTCAGGGCGGCGTGGAGATCGAGGAGGTCGCGCACACCAACCCCGAGGCGGTGGCGCGGATCCCCGTCGACCCGCTGACCGGGGTGGACGCGGCCAAGGCCGCCGAGATCATCGAGGCCGGCGGCCTGCCGCCGGAGGCGGCGGGGCAGGCGGCGCTGCTGGCCGAACGGCTCTGGTCCGTGTTCGCCGATGAGGACGCCACCCTGGTCGAGGTCAACCCCATGGCCCTGACCGACCAGGGCGATGTGCTCGCCGTGGACGGGAAGGTCAGCCTGGACGACAACGCGGCGTTCCGCCAGGATCATGCGAAGTTCGCCGATCCCGAGGCGGCCGACCCGCTGGAGGCGAAAGCCAAGGCCAAGCACCTGAACTACGTCAAGCTCGACGGCCAGGTGGGCATCATCGGCAACGGGGCGGGGCTGGTCATGTCCACGCTGGACGTGGTGGCCCTGGCCGGGGAACCGTTCGGCGGGATGCGGCCCGCGAACTTCCTGGACATCGGCGGGGGCGCATCGGCCGAGGTCATGGCGGACGGCCTGGAGATCGTGCTGTCCGACGCCTCGGTCCGCAGCGTCCTGGTCAACGTGTTCGGCGGCATCACCTCCTGCGACGCGGTGGCCAACGGGATCGTGTCGGCGATCGGCATGCTGGCCGCCCAGGGCCAGGAAGTCCGCCACCCGATCGTGGTCCGGCTGGACGGCAACAACGCCGAGGAGGGCCGCCGCATCCTGGCCGACGCAGGGTTGCCGGTGGTCGAGCAGGTCGCGACCATGGATGACGCAGCCCGGCGCGCCGCGGAACTGGCCGCTGCCGCCCCGACAGGAGCATGAGATGGCGATTTTCCTGACCGGCGACAGCCGGGTCATGATCCAGGGCATCACCGGCTCGGAAGGCAGCAAGCACGGGCGGCGGATGCTCGCCGCGGGCACCACGGTCGTGGGCGGCACCAACCCGCGCAAGGCCGGGCAGACCGTGGACCTGGGCGGCGCCGAGGTGCCCGTGTTCGGCACGGTCGCCGAGACCACGGCCGCCACGGGTGCGGACGTGTCGGTGGTCTTCGTCCCGCCGGCGGGCACCAAGGCCGCGGTGATCGAGGCCGTGGACGCGGGGATCCCACTCGTCATCGTGATCACCGAGGGCGTCCCGGTGCACGACAGCGCGGAGTTCTGGGCCTACGCCAGCGCCAAGGGCAACGCCACCCGGATCGTCGGCCCCAACTGCCCCGGGATCGCCTCCCCCGGCAAGTCGAACGCCGGGATCATCCCGGCCGACATCACCAGCGAGGGCAGGATCGGGCTGGTCTCCAAGTCCGGCACGCTGACCTACCAGATGATGTACGAGCTGCGGGACATCGGCTTCTCCACCGCGGTGGGCATCGGCGGGGACCCGGTGATCGGCACCACGCACATCGACTGCCTCGCCGCGTTCCAGGACGACCCGGAGACCGACGCGATCGTGATGATCGGCGAGATCGGCGGTGACGCCGAGGAACGGGCCGCCGCCTACATCGAGGCGAACGTGACCAAGCCCGTGGTGGCCTACGTGGCGGGGTTCACGGCCCCGGAGGGCAAGACCATGGGGCACGCGGGCGCGATCATCTCCGGTTCCGCGGGCACGGCTCAGGCCAAGAAGGAAGCGCTGGAGAAGGTCGGGGTGCGGGTCGGCCGGACGCCGAGCGAGACCGCCCGCCTCGTTCGTGAGGCGATGCCGGGCAGCTAACGCCCTGGGCCTGCGCGCGGCGCGCCTCCACGATCCCTGGCCCGGCGGTAGCCAGGATTGGTTCTCATGACCGCTTCTGCCCCGCCTGCCGAGCGTGCTGACGGCCGCGACGGGGCGGGAGGGGCGCCCGCCAGGCCGAGCCGGCCGCTGGTGATCACGGGCGCCATCGCGGCCTGCGCCGCCGCAGGCAGCGGGCTGGTCTTCATTACGTTGCTGGTGCTCGCGGGCTGGATCGCCGCGCCGCACGCGGGCGTGGGCCTGCCCGGCGTGCTGCGGACCGCCGCGGACCTCTGGCTCGTGGGCCACCACGTCGGGTTCGCGTTGCACGGGACCGGCCGGATCGGGATGCTGCCGCTGGGCCTGGTGCTGCTGCCCGGCGCGCTGCTCTGGACCGCGGGCCGCTGGGTGGTCCGGCGGGGCCAGGTCGCCCGGCTCGCCGACGTCGGCTACGCGGCCCTGGCCCTGGCCGTGCCCTACGGGCTGGTGGCGGGGGCGCTGGCGCTGGCCGGGCAGTCGGAGCAAGCCACGCCGTCGCTGCCGCAGGC
>JAOPYP010000478.1 GCA_025964635.1 Actinomycetes bacterium
GCGCCAGCCCCGGGCCGACCGAGGCCCAGGTGCGCTCGGCGCTGGACGGCAACCTGTGCCGGTGCGGCTCGCATCAGCGGATCGTCAGGGCCGTGCTCCGCGCGGCGTCCCAGAATGGGCCGGCCGACGGCACGCCGGCCGAGGGCACGGGCGCCCAGGGTGCCGCGGTCGAGAGTACGGCCGCCCGGAGCACGGCAGTTCCGGGTCCGGGCCCGCGGCAGGAGGAGGCCCGTTGAGCCGTTCCCCCGAACCCTCGCCGAGCCTGGCCGCGAACCCGCGGCTGGGCGGATGGCTGGATTTCAGCGTGGACGGCACCGTCACGATCCGGCCCGGGAAGGTCGAGTACGGCCAGGGCGTGTGGACGGCCCTGGCCCAGATCGCGGCCGAGGAACTGGACGTCGGGCTGGACCAGGTCCGGGTAGCCGGGGTGAGCACCAGCAGCAGCCCGAACGAGGGCGTGACCTCCGGCAGCCGGTCCATCCAGGACTGCGGCGGGGCGCTGCGCCAGGTCTGCGCGCAGGTCCGGGCGGCGTTCCTGGCCGAGGCGGCCGAGAAGCTCGGGGCGGGCGTGACCGGGCTGGCGGTCCAGCGCGGGGCGGCCGTCCGCGGGGCCTCCGGTCCCGGGACCGGCCAGGACGGTCTCAGCTACTGGTCGCTCGACGAGACCGCCCTGCTCGACCGGGCCGCGCGGCTCACCGCGGCGGCTAAGTCCCCGGCGGACTGGTCGGTCGCCGGCCGCAGCGCGCCGCGGATCGACCTGCCGGACAAGGCGGCCGGGCGGCCCCGTTTCCTGCACGACCTGGTGCTGCAGGGCATGCTCTTCGGCCGGGTGATCCGGCCGCCCGCCCCGGCCGCCACGCTGGACAGCGTGGGCGACGCGGACCTGCCCGCCGGGGTCGTGGTGCAGGTCCGCGACGGCTCGTTCCTCGGCGTGATCGCCGAGTCCGACCGGGCCGCGGTGACCGCGGCGGAGCGGCTGGCCAAGGCCGCCCGGTGGACCGTGCGGGAGTCGCTCCCGGACGAGGACGACCTCAAGGGCTGGCTGCTGTCGCAGCCCACTGACGACGAGCCGGTGGTGCAGCGTCACGACCCGGAAGCGGCTGCGGGCGCAGACCGCACCTGCGCCGCCGAGTACACGCGGCCGTTCATCGCGCACGGCTCGATGGCCCCCAGTTGCGCGATCGCCCGCTGGGACGGGGATCAGGTCAGCGTGTGGACGCACAGCCAGGGCGTGTTCCCGCTGCGCGGGGCGCTGGCCACCGGGCTGGGCCTGGATCCCGCCCAGGTGACCGTGCAGTACGTGGAAGGGGCCGGGGTCTACGGGCACAACGCGTCCGACGATGCGGCCACGGACGCGGTGCTGCTGGCCCGGGCGGTTCCCGGCCGGCCGGTCCGGGTGCTGTGGACCCGCCCGGACGAGCTCAGCTGGGGCCCGCTCGGGTCCGCCATGCTGGCCCGCCTGTCGGCGGGCCTGGATGCTGGCGGCCGGATCCGGACCTGGCGGCAGGACGTGTGGAGCAACGGGTTCGTGGGCCGGCCGGGCATCGGCGGCGAGCCACGGCTGCTCGCGCTGTCCCACGTCGCCGGGGGCACGCCGATCAGCGCTGCCCTGGACGGGGTGCCCAGCGGGGCGATGGGCGCGACCCGGAACGCGGTTCCCGCCTACGACATCCCCGATCTCGAGGTGACCCGGCACCGGCTGCTCACCATGCCGCTGCGCACCTCATCGCTGCGCTCCCTGGGCGCGTTCCTCAACGTGTTCGCCATCGAGTCGTTCATGGACGAGCTGGCCCAGGCGGCGGGCGCGGACCCGGTCGAGTTCCGGCTCGCGCACCTGAGCGACCCGCGGGCCCGGCGGGTCATCGGGGAGGCCGCCGCCATGTCCGGCTGGGCGGCGCGGCCCCGCGGGGAGGGCGACGGCACCGGGTTCGGGCTGGCCTTCGCCCGCTACAAGGGCGTCGCCGGGTACTGCGCGGCGGTCGCGGAGGTGGCCGCGGACACCAGCATCAGCCTGCGCCGGCTGTGGCTGGCCGTGGACGTGGGCCGGGTGATCAACCCCGACGGCGTGACGAACCAGGTCGAGGGCGGGGCGATCCAGAGCGCGAGCTGGGCGCTGCGCGAGCGGGTCCGCTTCGACCGGACCCGGATCACGTCGGTGACCTGGGAGAGCTATCCGATCCTGCGGTTCACGGAGGTCCCTGAGGTGACCGTGCGGATCGTGGCCGCGCCCGGCGAGCCCGAAACCGGCGCCGGGGAGCTGGCCCAGGGCCCGGTCGCGGGCGCGATCGGGAACGCGGTGGCGGACGCGATCGGCGTCCGGGTCCGGGACCTCCCGCTGACCACCGAGCAGGTCACCCGCACGATCGAGCGGAGCTAGAACCGTCGATCCCGGTTACCTCAGTCCGGGCCGAACAGGACGCTGACGGACTCACCCTCGTGGATGCGGCGGATGGCCTCGGCCAGCGCCGGGGCCAGCGAGATGACCTCGAGCTTCCCGCCCAGCAGGTGGCTGGGGATGGGCACCGTGTTGGTGGTGACCACCTCGGTCACCTCGGGCGCTGACTCGATCCGCTTCAGCGCGTCCCCGGCGAACAGGCCGTGCGTGCAGGCGACCCGGACCGACCGCGCGTCGCGCTCCCGCAGCCGGTCCAGCAGTTCGAGGATCGTGGTGCCCCGCGCGATCTCGTCGTCCAGCACGATCACGTCCCGTCCGGCGACGTCGCCGATGATGGACGCAATCGTGACTTCCTGGTCGCTGATCCGCTGCTTCGCGCCGAACGCGACCGGCAGCCCGAGCCGGCGGGCGAAGGCCGCGGCCTGCTTGGCGTTGCCCAGGTCGGGTGAGACCACCACCGTGTTCGACAGATCCTGGCCGCGGAAGTGGCTGGCCAGCTCGCTCAGCGCGTGCAGGTGATCGACCGGCACCGAGAAGAAGCCGTGCACCTGCGGGGAATGCAGGGTCATCGTCAGTACCCGGTTAGCGCCTGCGGTGACCAGCAGGTCCGCGACCATGCGCCCGCCGATCGACACGCGGGGCATGTCTTTCTTGTCGGACCTTGCGTACGCGTAGTGCGGGATGACCGCGGTGACGCGGGCCGCCGAGGCGCCCCGGGCCGCGTCCAGCATGAGCAGCAGCTCGACCAGGTGCTCCTGGACCGGGGGGCAGAGCGGCTGGATAAGGAACACGTCACGCTCGCGGCAGTTGGACTGGAGCTGCGCCTCCAGGCAGTCGTTGGCGAAGCGGCGCAGCCGCACCGGGCGGAGTGGCTCGCCCAGGTCTGCGCAGATCTCGGCCGCCAGCTCAGGATGGGCGCTGCCGCTGAACACCGCGATGTCCCGCACGCGGACCAGGGTAGTTGGCGGCCGCCCCGGTGTTCCGCCCGACCCGCCAGCGTCCGGCCCGCGGGCCTGCCCGGTCAGCACCCGGCCGGTGAGCGGCTCCGGTCAGCGGGCGAGCTGCGCCGCGAGTTCCTGCCCGGCCTGCCGGAGCCAGCGCCCCGGGTCAGCCAGCGCCG
>JAOPYP010000486.1 GCA_025964635.1 Actinomycetes bacterium
CGAGCGACGGCTCACCGCCCAGGACCTGGCGGAGCTGATGCAGCTCACGCCGCAGGTTGGTGAGCGCCTGCCCGTCTGCCGAGTCCGGCCAGAACAGGCCGGCGATGCGCTGGCGGGCCTGGGGCGAGCCAGCGTGGGCGACCAGGAAGCCGATGAGGGCAACCGTGCGTGACGAGCGGGCCCGGATCCCGGTCCCGTCGTCGCTGATGGACTGCTCCCCCAAGAGAGACACGTGCAGCATCCCGACGCAGCCTCCTGGGACCCAGGCTAAACCGCCTGGCGGCCCGGGCAAAGCCTGGGTAAAGCGGGTGCGTCGCGGGGCCCCCTGAGAGGCAGCGGCCCGGGGCTGGCCCCTGTCCTGTGGCCCGCTCCCTCGCGTAGCCTTCTGGGTTGTGCCGCACTCCCTGACGTTCGGGTTGTTCCCGCTCGGCCTGGCCGGCAGCCCGGACGGCGTGGCCGCCGGGCCGCCGGATGACTTCGACCAGATCGGGCGGGCCGTGGAGTACCTCCAGGGCGACGGCCCGCCGCTGCTGGCCCGCATGTACGTGAGCTGGACCGGGGCCGCCTCGACGGCCAGCACGCTGGCCCAGGTGCAGCAGCTGCTGGCCGCCCCGGTCCCCTGGGACCTGGTGCTGTGCTACCGCGATCCGGGCGGCGACGTCGCGGGCTGGGCCGGGTTCGCCGCCGAGCTGGTCACCGGGTACGGGCGGCAGCTGGCCGCCATTCAGGTGACCGGGGAGGCCAACCTGACCGGCATCCCGGATGCCGCCGACGGCGCCTTCCCCCGGGCGGACGAGGCACTGGTCCGCGGGGTGCTGGCCGCCGCGGCGGCTAAACGTGACTCAGCCGCCACGGCGGCCATCGGGTTCGCGGTGAGCCCCGAGGTGAACCCGGCCGGCCGCACGTTCTGGCCGGCCGTGGCCCGGCTGGGCGGCCCGGCGTTCGCGGCCGCGGTGGATTACGCCGGGCTGGACATGTATCCCGACGTGTTCGGGCCGCCCGTGACCCTGGACCGGCTCGACGGAGCCGTCGACTGGCTGTTGCGCAGTTTCCGCGACGAGGCGCTGCCGATCGCCGGCATCGGCGCCGGGACGCCGATCAGGATCTGCGAGAACGGCTGGTCTACCGGCCCCGGGCGCCCCCCGGAGCAGCAGGCGGACGTGCTCGAGACCATCCTGCGGGCCGTGCACGCGCGACGGGAGGAGCTGAACGTCACGCACTGGGAGCTGTTCACCCTGCGGGACGCGGACAGCGCCAACGACGGGCGGTTCCACCAGTTCGGCGTGCTGCGCGACGACTACTCGCCCAAGCCGGCGTTCGAGCGGCTGCGCGGCCTCTTCCGCGAGCTCCGCTAGGGCACAACGCTGGGGCACTCCGCCCGGGTCCGGCGTCCCGCCGGCTCAGGTCCCCGCCGCGGCTCAGGTCCCCGCCCGGCCCGGCTCAGGTCCCCGCCCCGGCTCAGGTCCCCGCCCGGCCCGGCTCCGGGCCGCTCAGCCGGTCGCGGAGGGCCCGCAACGCCTGGCGCCGCTCGGCGGGGGCAAGCCGGCCGAGGAAGAGGTGCCCGTCGAGATGATCGAGTTCGTGCTGCAGGCAGCGGGCCAGCAGCCCGGTGCCCTCGACCGTGATGGGCTGGCCGGCCAGGTCCACCCCGGTGACGACCGCATGCTCCGCCCGCGGGGTGGGCGCGTACAGGCCGGGTATCGACAGGCAGCCCTCCGGGCCCTCCTGGTGCCCCTCGCTGGACACCAGCCGGGGGTTGATCAGGTACCCCTCGTCGCCCTCGACGTTGTACGAGAACACCCGCAGGTCCACGCCGATCTGGGCGGCGGCGAGCCCGGCCCGGCCCGGCAGCCGGCCGGTGTCGATCAGGTCCGTGACCAGCCGCTCCAGCCCCGGACCGAAATCGGTGACCGGGCGGCATACCTCGCGCAGCACCGGGTCACCGAACAGGCGGATGTCCCGGACGGCCATCCGGCCGGTCAGCTTTCCGCGCGGAGGATGTTCAGCGCGTGGGCGAGGTCCGGGGAGTAGTCGCTGGTGAACTCGACCCGGCGGCCGTCCGCCGGGTGCGCGAAGCCGAGCCGGACCGCATGCAGCCACTGCCGGGTCAGGCCCAGGTGGGCGGCGAGCACCGGGTCGGCGCCGTACAGCCGGTCCCCGGCGCAGGGGTGCCGCAGCGCCGCCATGTGCACCCGGATCTGGTGGGTCCGCCCGGTCTCCAGGATGATCTCCTCGAGGCTGGCCCCGCGGAAGGCCTCGAGCGTGTCGTAGTGGGTGACGCTCGGGCGGCCGCCGGCCACCACCGCGAACCGGCCGTCCCCGGCCGGATGCCGTCCCGTGGGGGCGTCGATGGTCCCGCGCAGCGGGTCCGGATGGCCCTGCACCAGGGCGTGGTACCGCTTGTCCACCTCACGGTCCCGGAACGCCTGCTTGAGCACGCTGTAGGCGTGCTCGCTCTTGGCCACCACCATCAGCCCCGAGGTGTTCGCGTCCAGCCGGTGCACGATGCCCTGGCGCTCGGCGGCGCCGCTGGTGGCCAGGATCTGGCCCGCGCCCAGCAGGCCTTCGAGCACGGTCGGGCCGGTCCAGCCAGGGGTGGGATGCGCGGCGACCCCCGGCGGCTTGTCCACCACCACGATGTCACTGTCCTCGTACACCACGGCCAGGCCGGGCACGGTGCGCGGCACTGGCGCCGTGCTCACGGGCGCGGGCAGCGTGACGTCCAGCCACTCTCCCGCGGGCACCCGGTCCGACTTGGCCGCCGGGCGGCCACCGATCAGCACCTGGCCCCCGGTGATCAGTTCCGCGGCGCTCGTCCGGGACAGCCCGAACATGCGGGCCAGCGCGGCGTCGACCCGCTCGCCGTCCAGCCCCTCGGGTACCGGCACCCGGCGCTGGTCCCCCGCGGTCACGGGCTGCCGTCGCCGGGCACGCCGGGCGTGGACGGCCGGTCGGGGACGGACCTGGGGCCGTCCAGGGCGGCGCTCCGCGGCCCCGGCGGATCCTCCGGCAGGCCG
>JAOPYP010000514.1 GCA_025964635.1 Actinomycetes bacterium
TGGGTGCCCCGCTGCTCGCCGACGGGGCGGTCATTGGCGTGCTGCATGTCGGGACTCTGAGGCCCCGCATCTTCACCGGCGAAGATACCGACCTGCTGCAGCTCGCGGCGGACCGTGCTGCGATAGCGGTCCAGGCACTCACCAATCGGGTGGAACGCGCCGCCGCCGCAGCGCTGCAGCATAGTCTGCTGCCGTCCGCGCTGCCTGCCGTCAGCGGCCTGGACATGGCTGCCCGCTACGTTCCAGGCGGCGGCCACGTCGGTGGTGACTGGTACGACGTTTTTCCTCTTCCCTCTGGCGAAGTGTGTGCCGTGATCGGCGATGTGACTGGGGCCGGCCGGAGCGCGGCTGTGATCATGGGGCGGATGCGCAGCGCGCTGCGCGCCTACGCGCTGCAGGCCAGCGGCCCGGCCGAGATCCTGGAGTGCCTCGGCCAGAAGATGCGTCATTTTGAGCCGGAGGCGATGGCCACCGTGCTGTGTGCCGTGTTCAGCCCGTCGCTGGACGAAGCCCGCATTAGCAGCGCCGGGCACCTGCCGCCCCTGCTGGCCGCCCCCGGCCAGGCGGCGGCCCCGGTAGCGGTCTTCCCCGATCTGCCTATCGGCGTGCCCGGGCCGGCTCCCCGACGGGTGAGCACCGTGCCGTTCGCTCCGGGTGCGGTGCTGTGCCTGTACACCGACGGGCTCGTGGAGCGTCGCGACCGGCCACTCGACGATGGCATCGCGCGGCTGTCCGCAGCCCTCACCGCCAGCGCCACCGACCCCGAGACCTCGTGCGCCTCGGTCATGGCAGCCATGACGGACTACAGCCCCCACGACGACGACATCGCGCTGCTTATGCTTCGCCACGGGCCCGGCATCCCCGGACATGGCGGCCAGGAGCAGCCCGGCAGCGCGGCTCCGCTAACCGGGCAGGATCAGCGCGTCCGCTGGTCCGGCCGGCACGCCGTGGTGACCATGCCGGGGGAGATCGACGTCACCAACGCCCCTGGCCTGGCCGCCTTGCTCACAACCGTGGCCGGGCAGTCTCCCGAGGCAATCACTGCCGACCTGACCACGACCGTGTTCTGCGACTCCGCGGGGGTCGAGGTGCTTGCCCGGGCCAGCCAGCTGGCCGCCATCCGCGGCGCGGAGTTCCGTTTGGCCCTCGGCGACTCACCGGTCGCGCGGATCCTCGAGCTGACCGGCCTGGATGCGCTCATGCCGCTCTACCGGGATGTCGAGCACTCGCTGGCCGCACTCCCGGGTCCGGCCGGGCAGCAAACCTGACGGCCAGCAAGGCGGCTGGGCCGTCTAAGTAGGCGCGGGGCGGAGCGAGACCGGATGGCGCAGGCGCCGGCGCATGGTCATCGTGGTTCCAGCGGGGCTCGGAGCGATGCTCACCTCGTCCGTGACCTGGCTGATCACTGACAGGCCGCGGCCGCCGGCCCAGCCCCGGCCGGAATCCGCCGAACCGCCGAGCCGCCACTGGCCCCGGTCCGTCACGTGGATGAGCACATTCCCGGTGCCATCCAGCCCAGCCTGGACAGTGACCGTGCCGGCCCCCTGACTGGGCCGGCCGTGCACGGCCGCATTGACCGCGGCCTCCCAGACGGCCAGCTCCACGTCCGCCCGGTCGGCTGCGCCCGCTCCCAGATCCTCCAACCAGGCGCGGAGTCCCGCCCGCAGGCCGGTCAGTGCCTGCGGATCCGCCGGGAATTGCATTGACCAGCCGGCGGCCGGTTCCGGGAGGCGATGGGCGGCCAGGGCTATCGCTTCACCACCGCTGCCGGTCCGCGCCAGCCACTCCGCCACCGCCGCGCAGACCCGGTCGGCCGTGTCAGCCGCACGAGAACCGCTGCTGGTAATTACCGATGCGGCCAGGTCAGCCAGCCGTCCGCGATCGGCCATGGTTGCCTCCTCCTGCCCGCCCCGGCACAGCAGGAGTACGCCACCGGGATGCAGTACGGCAGCCCCGGCGCCAGGATGACCGTCTCGGCCAGGCGGCTCACTGCCCGGCCGGGGCAGGAAGCCGGGTTCACCGGCGGGCGTGGAGAGCAGCAGCATTGGGTGGCCCACGCTGGCATAGCTCACCTCGCCGCTGGCCGGGTCCAGCTGGGCCAGGCATGCTATCGGTCCCCGGGCGTCCGCAGATCCAGCGGCAAGGTCCTCGGCACTGGCCAAAGTCTCTGCAGGTCCGGCGCCAGCCAGCAGCATTTCCCGCAGCGCCGGCCTCAGGTACGCGACTGTCCCGGGAGCCCGCCGGATGGGCCTGCCGGCGATCCCTGCCGTCAAGGCGATCACTCCGTCCGACAGCATGACCGCGTCCAGCCAGCCGCCGTCCCCCGCTTCTGTGCCGGCGGGGACATGGCGCGCGGCCAGCCGCACCCCGGGCAGGACCGGCAACCCCCGCGGAATTCCATGGTCCTCCTCGGCCGGGCCGGGGCGCGGCGGACCGAAAGCAGCGGTGAGACTGGCTGCTCTTCGCGTACTCGGCGTCCCTGATTGCCGGCTGCTCAAGCCGAGTCCCGCTACCACAACCCCCCAGGCAGACCCGTCAGGGTGGCGCACCGGCACCGCTGACACCGAGAACAGCGCCCGGCCAGCCTCATCCGGCCCGCCCGCGGCCGGCGCACTCCACAGCACGTTCCGGGTATGCCTTCCCGTCGCGTGCACGCTCTGGAGCGTTTCAATGAACTGGCTGGCCGCCGGGGCCGTGCACCACATCGGCCAGCCGGCGGCCAATCAAGCTGGCGTCCCCGCCCGCCAAGGCCGGACCCGCCCCCGGGGTCGCCGAGACGACCACCAGGTCAGGCCCTGCAAGTTCGGACAGGAAAACCGGCGCATCTCCCGAGGGCATCAGCAACTGCCCCGGCCTGCAGGCCTCAGCTTCAGGCGAGGCAGGCTCATCGCCGTCTGGGCGAGCCTGGTCCCGCGATGCTTCATGGCCGGCGCGCTGCCCCATCACCTGCCCTCAATCGTCACGTCCGCTGGTCAACGCCACTCTCTACCCCTCGTGGCCTGCCCAGCCGCTGCCGAAACCCGCTCCTTAGCCCAGCACGACCGCAACTTATTCAGGTACTGCAGCCGCTTGGTTCCCACGCCTCGAGGGGCCAAACGGCCGTGCGTCCGGCAACCTGGCCAGCCCGGCAGGCCCGCGCCAGCCCTGGATGTCACCCCGGGCGTGCGGTGCGCCGAATTCGCGGGAGTGCCGCAACCGGGTATTCACGCCCGGCCCCGCGAATCTCGTCGTGATGAGCGCGGCGGCCGCCGTCATCGCTCTTACGCTCACCAGCCGGGTGATAACCGTTGGGGCCCTATGGTCAGATCCTTGTCGCTGCCGGGACGAACCTGGCCGGCGGTTGACTCCAGCGGCGCCGGGTAGTAGGGCCCGGCATGATCCGAGGTCATGGCCGCCGAGGCTGCCATTGGTACCTCGCCGCGGCAGGGAGGAATGATCCATGAGCACAGCTGAGGCCCCGGAGCGGTTGCTCCTCCAATTCCGCCTCGTCAGCGGGGTAGCGGTGGTCGAGGTGACCGGGGAAGTTGACGTGGCCACCTGCGGCGCGTTGCGTAAGGCACTCCTGCGGGTGGTGAGTGACGAGAACTACCGGGGCCTGGTGGTGAACCTGGCCGGCGTTACCTTCATTGACTCGACAGGTATCGGGGTCCTCGTCGGAGTCTGGCGCCGGGTCAGGGCCACTGACGGCAGCCTGGCCCTGGCCGCGCCGTCGCACCAGGTCCAGGGCATCCTGAACGCCACTGGCCTGACCAAGGTGCTGTCCATTTACAGCGTCGAGGCAGATGCGGTGCAGGCATGCGTCCGGCCAGAAGCGCAGCCCACGTGACTCGGAAGAACGCGCACCCATGGGTACTCGGCGGTACGGCGAGGCGTGGGACTGCCAGGGCCCGCCGAGTCCGCCGGGCGGCACGGTGACCTCGGTGACTAGTGGCGGCGTGGTTCACGCTCGGGCGATCAGGTACCGGAAGACATTGTCCTGGCGGTAGCTGCGTCAGGCTGCCCGGTCCGGAGACAAGGTGGCCCAGCAGCCGCGATCTGGTCCTGCCGCCTCACGCCGTCATTGCTGGAATTCCGGTGGATGCCTGCTAGGCATAACCGTCCCAGCGGCACCGTGCTGCTGTCGCTGAGCCAGCCCGCCGTGAATCCTGGCGCGACTTGTCCCGGTCTGCCATAGAACCCAGGCAATTACCTAATGCCTCGCGGAGGGCACACCGCGGCAGTGGCGCCAGTGCCGGATCAGGCCACCCGTCCGGGACCGGCCGATTGAAACGCCGAGCAGACCTTAAGATGATCACAAAAGGTCATGAAGCCACCGGCAAGTCCCGATTCGGGACTGACCGCTGGCATCACAGCAGTCGTTTCGAGATGAGGTTCCGGTGACACGAGCGGGGGCCGGACACGGCCGTCGGAGCCGACCCGGCCGGGGCCTGTCGCTAGACCGGATAGTCACGGCCACCCTGGAACTGGTGGATGAGCAGGGCATCGGGGCCGCGACCATGCGGGCGGTGGCGTCGCGGCTGGGGGTCCGCTCGATGTCGCTGT
>JAOPYP010000594.1 GCA_025964635.1 Actinomycetes bacterium
CACCACCCGGCCCGGCGCCTGGAATCCCGTCGCCAGCATCTGCCGTCATCGGGGTTCACCTCCTCGCCGCATCTGATCATCCAGCGTGGCCATCGCTAACGTATACGAATATAGTATCGAAGAGTCCCGGCATATTGAGCTCAGTTCATGTATACATTCGGTAATTGTTCCCTTACCTGCTTCGGCATTGAGTGCCGGAGGTCATGGGAGCAGCCGGGAGTCCCTTTCCGCAGGGTGGGAGGCCGGGCCTAGCGAGCGGGAATCCCGGCCTGGCGGGGCCCCGGACCCGGATTCAGGACGGGGATCTGGCGGCCCAGGAACCGGGGCCTCCCGGACAGCAAGGCCGGGAACCTGCGCGGTCAGCTGCCAGCCTCGCACGGGTGCCGCGAGGCCCGTGACGAATTCTCATGACCCGGCAGAACAAATCGGCGGAAGCGCTTGCGCCTCGTCATGATCACCGGAATCCTACGGCTTGTCTGGCCACCCCGCGCCAGATGCGCACCCTACCCGGTGCGTCGTACTGGAAGGACTCACGATCGAAGGACGAGAGGTCACGGCATTTGGCGTTCGAGTAGCCTCGCCGCGGTGACTGCTTGCTTTCTGGCGGGCCGGGCGCAATGCCTGGACATCGCGCCCGCCAGCCCGGGGGCCGTTCGTGATCGCGAATCGGAGGGAAAGGCATGTTGAGGGGCCTCAAGAACTTTCTCATGCGCGGCGACGTTATTGTGGTCGCGGTCGGGCTGGTCGTCGCCCTGGCCTTCAGCGGCCTGATCAGCGCCTTCACGACTGACATCATCAACCCCATCGTCGCCCGGTTCCAGGGCGGTTCATCGAACGGGCTGGGCGTTCAGCTCGGTAGTGGGAATAACCCTAAGACTTTCCTCGATTTCGGTGCCTTTATCTCCGCCATCATTTATTTCTTCATCTTCATCGCCGTGGTCTACTTCCTCATCGTGGTGCCTTATAAGGCCGTTCAGGCCCGCCGCGGCCAGGTGGTCTTCGGCGATCCCGCGCCGGTCAAGACGTGCCCGGCTTGCCTATCCAGCGACCTGCCCGCCGCCGCCAGCAAGTGCAAGTACTGCGGCACCGACCAGCCGGCCACCACCGCCGCGTGAGCTGACAGGAACTCACCAGCGGTCATTTCGCGTCCGCGTAGCAGTCGACCACGGCCGTGGTCACCGGGAACCGCACCGGGGTCGCGCCGAACACCAGGCGGCCAGCTTCCTCGGCCGCCTGGCCAACGGCGGCGACTACCTCCGGGGCCATGGCCTGCGGGCAGTGCACGATGACCTCGTCGTGCTGGAAGAACACCAGGCCAGGCCCGTCCAAGGGCCCGGCTGATCCGGCGATGACCGCGAGCCGGCGGCGCAGCCCGGCCAGCAGCACCAGCGCCCAGTCGGCTGCGCTGGCCTGCACCACGAAGTTCCGGGTGAACCGGCCGCGGGCCCGCAACGAGCGCCGGGCCCGCTGGTCATCCGCGCCCGGCTCATCCGGGGACGCGGTCAGGCCCCGCCACTCGGCGGACGGCGGCGGACAGGACCGCCCGAGCCGGGACCGGACCACCCGGCCTTCCTCCCCCGCCCGGGCGGCGGCCTCGACGTAGGCGTCGGCCCGGGGAAAGCGCCGCCGGAGCACAGCCAGCAACTGCGAGGCCTCACCACCGGCGCCGCCGTACATCGCGGACAGCAGCGCCACCTTGGCCTTGGCCCGGTCACCGCCGAACGCCCCGGCCAGCGCCTGGTAAAGGTCGCCGGAGCCGGCCGCCTCCGCGAACGCGTGATCACCGGCCAGGGCCGCGAGCACTCGCGGCTCCAGCTGCGCCGCGTCCGCGACCACCAGCACCCAGCCCGGATCCGCCACGACCGCGCGGCGCACGATCCGCGGGATCTGCAGCGCGCCACCGCCGCGGCTCGCCCACCGGCCCGACACGACTCCCCCGACCACGTACTCCGGGCGGAACCGGCCCCCGCGAACCCATTCGTCCAGCCAGGCCCAGCCGTGGGCGGCATGGAGCC
Source organism: Actinomycetes bacterium (assembly GCA_025964635.1). Lineage (GTDB taxonomy): Bacteria > Actinomycetota > Actinomycetes > Streptosporangiales > Streptosporangiaceae > RYN-230. The sequence continues at coordinate 2,016 of JAOPYP010000594.1, forward strand.
GGGCCAGCTCCTTGTATTCGAGCAACAACGGAACCGCCGCGTGGTCCACGCCCCGCAGCACGCCAGAGCGGGTGGACGAGACCGAGACCCCGTCGGTGGCGAACGCCTTCAGCACCTGGGCCGGGGAATCGGGGTTGACCGGGCGGCCGCCGAATGCGGCGGAGATCTGGGCGGCCAGCTCGGCCAGCCGGGGTGGCCGGAACGCGGCTCCGGGGCGGGGGCCGAGCAGGCCGGCCAGCAGGGCGTCGTGCACGTCGGGCCGCCAGGGCATACCCCGCGCGCTCATCTCCGCCGCGGACAGACCGCCGGCCGACTCCACCGCGGCCAGCAACCCGAACCTGGTCGGGTGCGCATCCGCGGCGATCCGGCGCAACTGGTCCGCATGCACGCCGACCAGGGCGCTGAGAGCCTCGCGGGCTTCGTCGATGCCGGGCTCGGCCGGCCCGAACAGGGTGGCCTGGCCGTTAGGTGGCAGGCCGGTGGGAGGCAGCCGGGTGGGTGGCAGCCCGGCGATTGCCGGTCCCGGGGCCGGCCGTCCCGGGGCCGGCAGTCCGGTTGCGCCTGTGGCGCGCAGCAGCGCCTCGGTGAGCGTGATGTCGTGACAACGGTCCACCCGGACCCCGGAGCTCAGCAGGGGCGGATAGGCCGTGAACGTGTCCGACCAGACCCAGCGCACGGTCTCACCGCGCTCTGGCCCGGCGCGCTCGTAGTCCGCCACCGCAGCCGGAAAAT